>QHQU01000303.1 GCA_003219925.1 Verrucomicrobiota bacterium | reverse complement strand
TGCGCGCAAATGTACTTCACCGTCGCACCACGTCCGGCGATCAAATCATTCACCCCGCAAGCGAAACCGCGCGTAGTCTTGGCGAGCGAGCGGAAATGTTCGATCACGGTGACCTTAGACATTTCATCCGCGACCAAAAGCAGATGCGGAAAAACCGCGGCATTTTCATCAACCAGCCAGTGAAAAATTTCGATTGGCAACTCGACTTCGACGGCGCGTGGCACATAAATGAAAGCGCCGGCCCGGACCTGGGCCCGATGGAGCGCGGCAAACTTTGCCGACCCGAGTGCAGCGGGCTGGACCATGAAATGTTTGCGCACGAGAGCTTCGTGTTCGATCAGCGCTCCCTCAAGCGGTTGAAAAATCACTCCGGCCCGGCGCAACGATTCCGGAAGGGCGTCGCGCTCGAGGAGTTGATCGTTTGCGAAAATCAGACGCCCCGATTTGCCATTGAGCACCGCCGATCGTTCGAGGATTTCAGCCTGTTCATTATCGGACAGCGCATTCCCGAATCGATAAGGCGAGAGGTCGAGAGCATCGACGTTAGAAAACCGCCAGGCCTGATCTTTGCGCGTCGGATTGAGCATCGTGGAAAATTCGCGCCATCCTTGTTCCCGTTGCTGCCGAAACCACAGGGGGAGATTACCCGCGGGTCTTTGCGGCGCGGAGGTGATGGTAGAATTTACGGCCGGCGATAGTGTCACTTCCTCAAGGACAGCAGTTCCGTGGCTCATTTTGCGAGACCGAAAATGCGCGGCGAGCCGAATTACCCGACCGAGCCTTCCATTTCGAGCTCGATTAACCGCTTGAGCTCGACCGAATATTCCATCGGAAATTGGCGGACAAGATCGTTAACAAATCCGTTCACGCTCAGGCTCATGGCTTGCGCTTCACTCAGGCCGCGTTGTTGCATGTAAAAGATCTGCTCGGCTGAAACCTGCGACACGCTCGCTTCATGTTGCACAGAATTGCCGGTGCCACGGACGGTGATAGCTGGGTAGGTATCGGTGCGCGACGTCGCGTTGATAAGAAGGGCATCGCACTCGGTGTTGTTCTTGCAATTCTTGAGATGTTTCGGCACGTGGACAAGCCCGCGATAAGTGGCGCGTCCGGTACCGATTGAAATCGATTTCGAAATGATGTTCGATGTCGTTTCATCGGCGGCGTGGATCATTTTCGCGCCTGTATCCTGATGCTGGCCGTTATTAGCCAGCGCGATCGAAAGCACTTCGCCGCGGGACTTGCGTCCTTTCAAAACCACGCCGGGATATTTCATGGTTAATCGCGAACCGATGTTGCAATCGATCCATTTGATTTCCGATTCTTCGTGCGCGAGCCCGCGTTTGGTCACGAGATTGAAAACGTTCGGCGACCAGTTTTGCACGGTGATGTACTGGAGCTTCGCGCCTTTGAGCGCGATGAGCTCGACGACCGCGCTGTGCAAGGTGGCAGTGTTGAACTTCGGCGCGGTACAACCTTCCATGTAAGTCAGCTCGGAGCCTTCGTCGCAAATGATGAGCGTGCGCTCGAATTGACCAAAGTTCTCTGCGTTGATCCGGAAGTAGGCTTGGAGCGGATGTTTCACTTTCACGCCGGGCGGCACGTAAATGAAGGAGCCGCCGCTGAAAACCGCGGAGTTCAGTGCAGAAAATTTGTTGTCCCCAGTCGGAATTACTTTCCCAAACCATCGCCGGAAAATTTCCGGATGCTCTTTTAAACCTTCGGTTGAGCCGACAAAGATCACCCCCTGTTCGCCGACTGCTTTCTTGATGTTGGAGTAAACCGCTTCGCTATCGAATTGCGCTTCCACGCCGGCGAGAAATTTGCGCTCCTGTTCCGGAATACCGAGGCGCTCGAAGGTGCGCTTTACATCTTCGGGAACTTCATCCCACGAACGCGTCGCGCGCTGACCTTGCGCCAGATAATAACGAATCTTATTGAAATCGATCGCTTCAAGATCCTTGCTCGCCCAGTGCGTGGGCAGTGGCTTGCTTTCGAAAGTTTGCAACGCCTTCAATCGAAATTCGCGGACCCAATCCGGGTCCTGTTTCACGTCGGAGATATAATTTACGACGCGCTCATCGAGACCGACCCCGGCGTCGTAGCCGTAATTAACCTTGTAGTGAAAGTCGCCAATGTCGCGATCGATATTGACAGCTGAAGTATCCGTTTTCATCTCTATTAATAATTACGCGGCCACTGGCTCCTCCGCGTGGTCGCGCATCAAATCGTAGCCTTTTTCCTCCAATTCCAGCGCGAGTTCCTTCCCGCCGCTACGCACGATGCGCCCCTGCACCATAACATGGACAAAATCGGGAACGATATAGTTCAACAAACGCTGATAGTGCGTGATCAAAAGCACGCCCAGGTTGGGCCCCCGCAGCGAGTTCACACCGCTCGCCACCACTTTTAACGCGTCAATATCCAGGCCGCTGTCGGTTTCATCAAGAACGGCATAGCGCGGATCGAGCATGGCCATTTGCAAAATTTCGCACCGCTTTTTTTCGCCGCCGGAAAATCCTTCGTTAACCGCGCGCGACGTAAATGAGCGGTCGATTTCCAGCAAATCCATTTTTTCGTAAAGCTTGGCGTAGTAGTCGGTCGCTTCCAGTTCCTCGCCTTCCGGCAAACGCGCCTGCATGGCTGCGCGCAAAAAATTTGCAATCGTTACGCCCGGAACTTCACTCGGATATTGGAAAGCGAGAAAAAGGCCTCTGCGGGCCCGCTCGTCCGCCTCCAACTCGAAGAGATTCTCGCCATCCATAAGCACCTCGCCGCTCGTCACCTTGTAATCGGGGTGTCCGGCAATCACCTTGGCCAGAGTGCTTTTGCCGGAGCCATTCGGGCCCATTACGGCATGCATCTCGCCCAAGCCAACGGAGAGGCTGAGATCGCGGATGATCTCGTTCTCGCCAATGGCGACGCGTAAGTTTTTGATCTCCAGCTGCTGCATAGAAGGGGGTATTAAACATAGCCACTTTTTGCGGTTTGGCGAGGACAGCAGCAGCTGATTTTACCGGAGCCGAGACTCACCGCGATAACCTGCTTTTGCTGAGGTGGAAAGCGCCCAACTGGCAGCGCCGGCGGATTTCTCAAGACCGAGCCCCGGTTTAGGCACTTAAACTGCTCGCCTTTAGGGGATGCCTTTAACCTCGTGCAGCATAACCCCCCTGAAGTCAGTTCTCCTAATCTAAATGAGCGAATCCCATCGAAATAAATCGCAGGAAAAGAACCACAATTCCAAAGTCGCGAGCGAACTAAATAACCTGATCCAGAT
>QHQU01000005.1 GCA_003219925.1 Verrucomicrobiota bacterium | reverse complement strand
GGGAGCGAGCCGCTGCCCGCAGGACGGAAAATCCGCTGCCCGGCGCAAGAATCCGACCATTTTCCGGATACCGAACGATGAATAAATTTTTCACATCGCGTCGCGCGAGGTAGGCGCGCATATCGAATTCGCCGGGATTTCGCGGCGGCTCGATTGGTTGGAAAGTTCCAAAAAGTGCCACTTCATCACCCACGTTTGGCCGGCCGCGCCAGCGAACGAAAACCGTGGCGTTCGTTTCAAAGTTCTGGCCGGCAATTTTCGCCTGATGCATTCTCATAAGGAAACTGGCGTTGCCGGTCGCTTCGATTTTTGGCTCGGTCGTGACAATGCCGGTCACACTCGCGGGGCGCGCGAGTCCGCCGGCGATTTCAGCAAGGGCATCGGCCGGCGTGCTGGTGATTCGTGCGCTATGAAGGCCGAAAAATGTCGCGCCGACCAGCGCAAAAACGAGCGGCCCATAACTCCAGCGCAACCCTGCCAGTGCGCCTAGAATCGCAATAAAGAGGATCGGGCGGCTGATCGCAGGAAAATAATCGGCGACGACGATGCCGATGATCGCAGCCAAAACAAGACCGACAAATGGCTGCCGCATCGAGCCGCGCCAATCAATCGCTCACCACGAGATCAAGTCTAACGTCGTGCCGGTCGAGCGGTAGCGATTCGACGATCTGAAAACTAAAAGCGATCCCGATCTTTATTGCGCGCGCGGCGCGATGAGCGAGAAAGCGATCGAAAAAACCCGCGCCGCGTCCGATTCGTGCCCCTGCACGGGTGAAAGCAATCCCGGGAACAAGGACAAGGTCGATCGGCGCGAAGATCGCGACATCATGCTGGCTGCGTGCGGTCGGCAAAATCGTAATGATTTCGCTGCCGCGCCGGCGCAAATCTGCGATCAATGGCGCGATCTCAGGTTCGTAACTAAACGGTTCGAAGATGACAACCACCTGAGCCCGTTTCCAAACCGGTAGCTCGAACACGCGGTTGCAGATTTTTAATGATCGGCCGCGCCGGTCTTCCGCATCGAGCATCTGCAACTGTTCCTGCATTTGCGCCCGGAACTCCTGTTTGGATTCATCGATGTTCATCGCGGCAATATCTTTTGAACTGTGGTCGCGAGCTTATATGCTTCTCCGCAGGTGCCGATTCCTTTTTCAAAAAAAACGCGGGTCGTGCGACAGGCGACCGCGGATGGTGCGGAGGAGAAACGATCGACGCGCGTAACCTTAAAGCCAGGCATCGACTGGCATCGGCGGAATTTTTTGGCCGAGGTCCTCATTCCGTCCCTTTTTACCAGACGGTCTGGCAAACGCGCAGCCCCGCGTTTTCCCAAAATCCGGCCGGGTGAAATTTGCATCACCTGGATCGGGCACGCCTCCTTTCTCATTCAAACGCACGATCGCAATATCCTGGTCGATCCGAACTGGGCGAAATGGTTGAAGGTGATCAAGCGGTTGAAGCAGCCGGGAATCGAACTGCATCATTTGCCGGATATCGATTTGGTGCTGGTAACACACGCGCATTTTGATCATCTCGATCGCCGAACGCTCCGACGAATCGCTTCCGATCAACCGATCGTCGTGCCGGTGGGTGTTGGCAGCCTCGTTCACGATCTCGGCTTTAATATTGTGCACGAGCTCGATTACTGGCAGACCGTGCCGCTCGATGCGCTGAAAATTTCGCTGACCCCTTGTCATCATTGGGGCGCCCGTTTTCTGGCCGATCTGCATCGCGGCTTCGGCGGTTTCGTTATCGAAGCGAATGGTCGTTCGATTTTTCACTGCGGCGACAGCGCCTATTTCCCCGGGTTCAAGGAAATCGGCGAACGCCACGACGTCGAGATCGCGCTTTTGCCGATTGGCGCCTACGACCCGCCAAGCGGGCGTGAGGTGCATATGAATCCAGAGGAAGCAGTGCAGGCCTTTTTGGAATTGGGCGCAAAAAAATTAGTGCCGATGCATTACGGCACATTCCGTCTCGGTTACGAGCCGCTGGACGAACCGCTCACCCGGCTACTGGCACGTGCCCGCGAAGCCGGCATCGACCACGACGTTCTGGTTATGACGGAGGGCCAGCCAGTTGTGTTATGAGAAGAAAAACACCGAACACCGAACGCCGAACATCGAACGCCGAACCGAAAGCGTTTCGGGTCAATGAGGCGAATTCCGAATATGGAGCCCCGAAGAAAACAAAGTACGATCTTGAAGACAGATTATTGGAGTTCGCCGTTGCAGTTGTTGAACTGACAGACGACTTGCCCAACACCAGAGCAGGCAACCACATTGCAGGACAACATCTCAGATGCGGAACGTCGACATGCGGCCATCATGGCTGGTATCACGGCTCAGGAAGATGAATCGGGATCCGCGTTTGGTCGCATGCCTGGCTGAAGCCGAAGAACTGATCAGAATTTTCGTCGCAAGCGTGCGAACAACTGAGCGGGGACGCAACACGTGATGACTCCGCAAAAATCACCATTCGGCGTTCGGTGTTCGGCGTTCGGTGTTCGGTGTTCCGTGCTAGGATTTTCCACTTCGCGCTTCTCCTCGTTGAGCCTTGGACGTTGGGTCTTGGACGTTGGGCGTTGAAATCGCGGAATGTCTGGGCCGCGATTTGCGCGTTCTAAGATAGTCGGTGCGACGATCGCCGCTTTGATCGTCATCGCCTTCAGCATCCTCCTACTCGCGCACGATCCCCTCATTTTTTGGAACGACGACTACGAAATTTCCATCCTGCCGGTCTTCGCCGATATGGCGCGGGCATGGAGCCACGGTGAGATCCCGCTGCTTAGCCCTTACTCGTGGGTCTGCGGAAATCTCGCGGGCGAATTTCAATACGGTGTTTTCTCGGTTTTCATTAATGCGCTGATTGTTTGCGTTTGGAAACTGCCGCTGACGTTTTCGCAACAAGCCGCTGCCGTTTCCATTGCGCACCTCGCGGTCCTGAGTGCCGGCGCATTTTTGGTCGCGCACGGCCGGAAACTATCGGGGCCATTATCTATTTTTGTTGCATTGGTCGCGTCGCTGAACGGCTGGATCATTTGCTGGGGAGCGAGCGATTGGTTCGGCGCGCTGGGCGCGTTTACCTGGCTGCCGTGGGCGTGGTGGGCCGCGGAACAGGCCCTCGACCCGAAGAGATCGCGCTGGCGCTTTCTTTGGCCCGCACCATTCGTTTATCTGCTCATCGCCGGCGGTTTTCCTTACACCGTCTTGATGTTGGCGCTGGTGCTCGTCTGTTTGGCGCTACGCGCCGTATTCGAGGTAAGGACGGTTGAAACTGCCAGTCCGGCTCGGACTGGCCCGGGCGGGCTTGCGAGGCTAACGAGAATTGGACCGCTGCTCGCTGGCGTCACTCTCGGTCTCGGGCTTGCTGCCCCAGCCTGGCTGGCATTGCTCGATTACGTCCACGGTTCCGCGCGGGAATCGCTTCACCCCTCCGCCCATTGGCAATGGCTCGTCCCGTGGAATGCATGGCCCGGCCTAATCCTGCCATCATGGACGGTGAATTGGTCGAATTTTTCTTCGCGGTTGGTGCCGCATGGCGCGACCGAACTCGCCTGCGGTCTCGTCCCGCCCATCGCGTTGCTGACTGGGTTTCTTGTGAACGGTCGCGCCATCCTGAAGAAAATTCGTTGGGAAACGGCTTTGCTTTTCGTCGTCTTCATTCTTGCAATGAGTCCCACCGCCGGTGCTTTCCGTTGGAGTTTTCGCTGGCTCCCCCTACTCCATCTCGTCCTCGCCCTCTGTGCCGCTGAAGCTCTCTCATCGTTTTCGCCGAAACAAAGGCGCTTCACCGCGTTCCTCATGCTCCTGCTCGTAATCATGCTTATCATCGGCGTCTTAGTTTTGCGAACTAGCGGCGACCATCTCTTCCCTCTCGGCTGGATTTTCCTCGGCCTCGCTCTGGGTTGGCTGCTGGTCGAGTCCCTCCAACGTAATTTCTTGTGTGAATGGGCTCCCGCAGCTGTCGTTTTCGCCGCGCTTCTCGCGACTTACATCTGCATTCCGCCAAACTCCGGCGTCCCCAAATACAATCTTGCCCAATCCTTGTTAGAGCCGCAGCCACTCGATCCACATCGTCTCTATCTCAGCGTTTATCCCACACCGGCAACATTCTATCGAGCGGAGGCGAAACCGGGACCGGTTGGACAAATTGTCCGCCTCGGCAGCACCTCAATGTGGGCCGGCTTGCGTTTCGTCAACGGTTACAGCCCAATCCGTCCTGCCGGCGTTGCGCGCGAATTCGCCAGCGCCATTCACGGCGAAGTCGATCCCGATCTGGCGCAATGGTTCTTACAGCATCAGGCCGGTGAAAACGGACTGCTCGAGCGCATCGGCATCGATGGAATCATTGTCGCGCGAGAGTTCAATTTCACCCCGCAACCGGCAGCCGAATGGGAATTGGCAACCGAGGCCGATGAAGGCCGCGTTTTTCATCGCCGTGGCCAGCCGATCCCAACAGTTCGTTCCGTGAATTTCTCTGGAAAAAACTCGATCGCGAAAATCACGGATATCGTGGCGGGGCGAAATTACGTCAGTGCATTCGTTGTCGCTCCCGATGGAGATCGGCCAGCCTTGATCGCAGTCTCTCGCCCGTTTTTTCCAGGCTATCGCGCGCAAATCGATCGGCGCGACCTTGCCGTCTTTTCTGAGCGCAGTTTGATTCCGCTGATCGACGTTCCCCCGGGAACGCACGGTCGTCTCACCCTTTATTACCGGCCCGATTGGCTCATTTACGGGAGCGCGCTGGCAATCATTTCGGCCGCCGTTTGCCTCATCTTCGCCTTTTTCGCAATCCGAAACCCTCGCAAACGAGTGACATCTGTTTAACCACACCCGCCGTCGCGAAAAAATCCGGGGAGCGCGTACCATCCAACCGGTGTTAAGCTAGCGAATGCGGTTGAGCTCAATCCGCGAGCGTAAAACTTCCACCGGCGCATCTACCCCTTTAATCTGCTGCGGAGTTAACGCCCGCAAGGTGATCGATCGCGAGAGATGATCTTTGGTCCCCTTCCTTAAGAGCAATGACGTGCCTTAAAGGAGCGGCGGTTTGTAACCGCAGTTTATTTAAATCTAGAGACCGCCACGCCCTGGCTCGTCTGTCGCCCGCTCAAAATAACTTAGGGAGTGATCGTGATCCACTCGTTGCGGGCACGGGAATCGGCGACTGCTTGCACTACTCGCATGTAGCGCAACCCGTCTTCAAAAGTCGGATAGGGTCGCTCGTCATCGCCTGCTTTCACGGCATCGAGGAAATCATTCTCCACCGTCCATTGCCGGGCGAGTTCCGTCGGCACTTCCACTTCATGCAAGGCGCGATCGCCTACTCGACCGGCTTTGATCACATCGGCAGTGAAATCGTAAACCAAGGTCCCGGCCGAGCCGTAAACTTCCAGGCAATCACCAGTGGCATGAGCGTGGATACCGCTGAATTCGAGGACGCCTTCCGCGCCATTGGCGAAATGGCAGAGCACTGATAGCGCGTCGGGGATGATAACGCTGTAACCCCCGCGATCGGGATACAGAATTTTTCCGCGCGCGAACAATCCATCGATATCACCGAACCAGCGCTGCAGCACTTCGACGTAAATCCCAAGCGTCATGACATTGAGCCCGCTTATTTCGATGCGTTGCCGCCAGTGGGCCGGCGCGTTCGGGTTCAAATAATTCCCGTTAAAACTTTGCAGCCGAATGGTGTGCAGTTGTCCGAGAAAATTTTCCGCGAGCAATTTTTTCACAACACGATCGCCGCGCAGACCGTAGGGCGGCGGGCACAACATGGTCACTTGCTTGGGAAAGCGGCGCGAAGCTGTCAGCATTTCTTCCGCTTCGGCGCGATCGTTCGCCATTCGGGCCTGACAAAACACATGTTTGCCCGCTTCAAGCGCAGAAACGGTGACGGCGGAATGCATATAGGGGGGCGTTCCAATCCAGACGATATCGATGTCTGGCAAAGCGACGAGGTCGGGCCAGTTAGCGATGGGGACAGCGGTCGGAACATTTTCCTGGCAGAACTTTTCGGCGCTTTCATAAGTGGAATTTGAAATCGCCACGATTTCCACGTCGGACCGGCGTTTGAATGCGGGCAGATGCCGTCGCTTCACGATCCCACCCGCCCCGATGATTCCGATCCGTAATTTGCGGTTGCCGTTTCGACTCATTGTATGTGCTTGGTAGAAGAATCTTTGACCACAGTGCGGCCCTACTGTTCAAGTCTGAAAGTATTTCACTCTGTTGAAAAGATTAGAGCCTCCGGCTGTCATAGATCGCCGATATAGCGGAGGAACGCACTTCTGGGCGTCGGGGACATGCAGAAGTATGTCCCTCCACAACGCTAGTGCGTTCGCTCTGCCGGATAAGATGGGTCGTGCACCCCACAGGCCGGTCGCCAGTGCACCAAGAATCGCTTGACCAAAACAAACCGACAACGCACCTTACGCTCTCGTTTTTATAATCCGAGCGATTGCGTCAATCGTCTACCTTCCGCCATGTCTAAAGTTTGCAGCATCACTGGGTCCCGCGTCACGCGCGGTAGCACCATCCATCGCCGTGGTATGGCGAAGAAAAAAGGCGGCGTTGGTCGGCACGTCACAAAAAATGTGCGGCGCGAATTTCATCCGAACCTGCACGAACACCGGATCTGGGTGCCGGAGCTGAAAAAATTCGTGCGCATCCGGGTGACGGCGCGAGGACTCAAGACGATCAACAAGAACGGCGCGTATCGGGCTTTAAAAAAGGCCGGCGTCGTCGCGGGTTAGGGCTTCGGGAAAGCGGCGGGAGGTTAGGCGCAATGCAATTGACGCTTCTGAAATCGAAAATTCATCGTGCCATGGTGACGGGGGCGAGTTTGTATTACGAAGGCAGCCTCACTGTTTTCGTCCGAGCTGGTTGAGCTGCGCGAATACGAGAAGATTCTCGTTGGCAACTTGAGCAACGGCGAACGCTTTGAGACTTACCTGATTTACGGCGAGTCGCAGAAAAGTTTGATCGAACTCAACGGCGCGACCGCGCATCTCGGGACCGCATTACGATCATGAATTTCGGGAGTTATTCGGCGGAGGAAGCAGCCAGACACCAGCCGCATATTCTCGTGCTCGATGAGAAAATCGGGTCGTCCGGCAGGAAGGCATCGAGCCGTCACTCAAAGTCGTCGGGGAATAGTTTTTTCTTTGTCATCCCGAGCGAATGAGGGACCTCACATTTGGTCACCCACATCCGGACCCTCGCGAGGTCCCTCGGTCCGAGCCGGACTGGCATTATCTTCGCGGCTCGGGATGACGGCGGAAACATCAGTGCTGCCGCCAGTGACGGCGGCAGCTACAAGGCTTTGCTCAGTTGTCGGTGCATCCGTTAGAGTTGCCACGGGCTCTGTTGTAGGTGCCGCCGTCTCTAGCGGCAGGTCAGTGCCGACTTCGCTAGGTTCCTTTTTTGGCGGCTTTGCCCTGGGTAAATCAAGGGATCCGTCATTGAATTCGATGACATATCCCTCGCGAATCATCCAATGCAAATCAGACGCGAGCGCCAGTTTCGTTTTCTCGGCTTCGGCCACCTCAGTATCCGGTCTAATGAATTTTTCCGCGAGTTCCTTGCGATTAATTCGCGGCGAAGTTTTGAGTGTTTCTAAAATCTGACGAACTGAATCGGATACCGCGGTTTCATCGATCGCTTTCAACCGAATGGGCGAGACGAAAAGGATTCCTTTGCGATGCCGGAAAATTTGCAGACCCGCACCGCGGAAACGGCCGGCCAGCTCCTGCATCATATTGGAGGGTGAGCGGACCTCCGCTGACCAGGCGTTTTCAATCACGCGCGCAATCCCCCGATCCGATAACTTGCGACTGGTAACGCCGTCGATCTCCGTCTCGCCCGTCTCGGAAATCAGCGTTGGAAGATATTTCTCGCGAAAATGCCGTTCCGTTTCGGTTTCGGCATTGAAAGTTTGGGGCGGCTCCTCCTGCCGCGTGGTGAATGTCGTTACTTTGCGCGCTTCTTCCTTCCATTGCTCGACCAACGCCGGATCGCTCACGATTTCGATTTGCCGTTGAAAATCAGTGAAGGTCATGCGCCGGCTGAAACGCTGTTCGTAAAGACGGCGCAGCTGCGGCTGGTAACCGTGATGATTGGTTGGTCCCAGCAAAGTTCCGGTCGTCCTCTCCCGTGCAACGCTGCTGAAATCGCCCTTGATCGGATCATTCAAAGTAACGTTGGTGGTGTAAAAATTATCCCGGAGCACGCGAAAGGCGGAGTTTTCGAGACCGTTTCGATTCGTCGCGATGGCGTTCGATTCGCCCAAACGAAAAAGCGGGCTCGCGTTCTTCGTTTTTACCCGGACGTGATAGCGCTCCGGTTTCTGCAGAAACAGACGCGCCAACGCATAAACAGAATACGCCGCGGTCCCGGTTTTAATCTGGGCGGCGACGTTTTCAAAGGCGGCTGCTTGCGGAAGAAAATGGACGTCGAGCTGCGGCAACACAGGAGGCGCCGGCGCTTCGCGTCGCGCCGGAAAATCGCTGGAACGTTTCCGATCCTTGCGATCGAGCGGCTTGCGCTGGTCTCGTTCTCCTCGATCACGCCGACGGTGATTCTTCTCGTCGTCACGCCGGTAACGCGGCGGACGAGGGCGTCGCTCCATGCCTTCGGGCGACCAGTGGGCCCGTTCTTCTTCTCCTTCAAATCCGGCATGGCGCGTCGCGGACCAATCTTCCTTCACCCACGCGGGAAGAAATTTCAGGTCGATCAAATCGATGGGCTCGCCGGATGATGGCACATTTCTCATGTACCGCATCGGATCGAGAAGTAAACCGGAGCAGCACCGTTGTTGACGCGTCGAAAGGATGAAGGGTTAAAGCGGTCGGAGCAGATCGTCGAGCCTTCTTCGCATATTTAACCGGTAATCCCAACTCCACGTGCCATAACCTCAGCTGTTGTCATCGTGAACGAAGTGAAGAACCCTCTGCTACTGAAATTGCGTGACACAAACTTTTTTGCGTGATGATCATTTCATTGTGAAGTCCCTCGCCTCCGCTCGGGATAACAATGCATAGGAACATAGGCCTTTGGCCTGTGTGCCCAGCGGGTTTGCAACCCGCTGCATCGCTAGCACAAAAGGCACGATCTACTCATGCGATCGGCGGAGCGTAAACTCCGCCGGGCGCACAGACTGCAAGTCTGTGTTCCGTCGTCGGATGTAGTCCCCGCCCGCGGTCACTCCCCGCTCGAAAATCATTGACAAGAATTTGAATTGATTTACTTGCCATCCTGTTCAGCCCGCGTTATCGCGGGCGGACAGAACAACCGAATTTTATGGCCGACAAATCAATCGAAGAGAAGGTTAAGGACATCATCGTGGAACAACTGGGCGTTAATCCGGAACAGGTAACGCCACAGGCTTCGTTCATCGAGGATTTGGGGGCGGACTCGCTCGACATCGTGGAGCTGGTGATGGCGTTCGAGGAGGAATTTTCGGTGGAAGTGCCCGACGAAGACGCCGAGAAATTGCAGACCGTCGGCGATGTCATCAAATACATCCAGGAGCGGGCGAAGCCGAAGGAATAGATGACTGGGTGAGGCGATCTCCAAGTCGCCCAGCTAAACAGCAGGCAAACCTCGGCGGCTCGGCAGCCGGCGCTTCCAGTGGCTCACGTTTTTGGTTGCGTCGGGCAATTGGAATCACAGTGTAGAGGGTGCAATACTTCGACGAGCCCTTATTTCGGATCGGCGGTAACTATGTCACCGCCAAGGGTCTGATTGCGTTCGCTATCTTTTTCGGAGTTGGCTTGTCCCTGGCCAAGATTTTTCAAAGCGAACAATTCCGGCGCTTGCTCACCCGGCTTAAGCTCGGGAAAAATTTCGCGTCGATTGTCCCGACGATTTTCGGTCTCGCTACCCTGATCTTTTTCACCGTCACCGCGATCAATGCTGCGGGTGTTCCATTGGCGTGGAATCAGCCCCTGCCCGGCATTTCGCTTACTCTCGTTCAAATTTTCCTGCTCGTTGCCCTGCTCCTGGGGGTTTTCTGGATATCGGCGCGCACCAAGTCATTTCTGTTTAACCGCTTCCTGGTAAACAGCGGGCTGGATCGGTCGCTGCAATACGCTATTGCGCAAATCGTCAGCAACATCGTCCTGGTCGTTGGCGTTTTCATAGTGCTGGACAATGCCGGCATTCATCTCGGGACGTTGACGGTTTTTGCCGGTGCAGTCGGCGTAGGCATTGGATTCGGATTGCAAAACATCGCCAGCAATTTCATTAGCGGCTTGGTTATTCTGGCCGAACGCCCAATCACGATCGGCGATCGGGTGGAAGTAGCCGGTGTCGCCGGTCAGGTCCAGCAAATTCGTGCGCGCAGCACGGTTATTCTGACCAACGATAACATCACCATGATCGTGCCGAATACCAAGTTCATCGATTCGCCGGTGACAAACTGGACTTATGGCGATCCGCGCGTCCGTTTTCGCATTCCGATTGGTGTCGCCTATGGCAGCGATCTGGAGAAAGTACGGAACGCCTTGCTTGAGGTAGCGCGAGAAGACTCGCATGTGCTGCCCCAGCCGGAGCCGACAGTATTTTTGGAAACGTTCGGGGGAAGCTCGATCAACCTTGAATTGGTGGTGTGGAGCAAGGAAATGAGTTATCGGCCCCGCCGGTTCCGGAGCGATTTGAACTTCGCCATTGCGCAAAAGTTACGCGAAGCGGGCATCGAAATTCCAGGCCCGCAGCGCGATCTCCATTTCCGAGACGGTGTTGTGCGCGTCGAAATGACGGCGTCGGAAAAAACGCCGCAGCGCGCCGTGGCGGATGGTGCGTGAGAGATGACGCCATTTTCTTTTAAGGACGGCACTGCTGCCGTCGTCTCGCCCAATGAGCTTCGGCAATATGAAGACTGGCCCCACGCTTTTCACGACTGCTGCAAAGACCATCGCTTCTACGAAATCATTGAGAAGACACTGGCCAATGATTTCGACTATCAATACCTGATCCTGCGCGATCTCACCGGAAAGATGCGCGGCATCCAGCCTTTCTTTTTTGTGCAGCAAAATCTGGTGGAAGGAATTCCGGGCGGGCCACGGCGGCTGGTTGATTCTATTCGTAAAAAATTTCCGCGATTTCTCACCATGCGTGTGCTGATGGTCGGCTGCGCCGCTGGTGAAGGTCATCTCGGCGCCCTCTCCCCGGTCGATTCAATCTGGATCGCCGAAGCGCTGCATGAGTGTCTGCCTCAAGTCGCCCGCGCCGCCAAAGCGTCACTGGTCGTCTTGAAGGATTTTCCCTCCAAGTACCGCGACACTCTCGCCGGATTTTCCCGGAACGGTTTCACCCGCGTTCCGAGCATGCCGATGACGCGGCTGGCGCTTAACTTTCGTGACTTTGACGATTACCTCGCGCATTTGAGTTATGGCACGCGCAAAAGTTTGCGGCGGAAGTTTCGAAAAACCGAGAGCGCCGCCAAAATCGAGCTTGAAATCGTTAGCGACATCACCCCGCATCTGGACGAGGTCTATCCTCTTTATCTGGCGGTGCGTGAGCGTTCGCCAATGAAGTTTGAAAAGTTAACCAAGGAGTATCTTTTAAAACTCGGCCAGCTCATGCCCGAACGCGTGCGTTTTTTCATCTGGCGACTCGATTATCGCATCATCGCCTTCAGCATTTGCATGGTGCACGATAGTACGATCTATGACGAATATCTCGGCCTGGACTATTCCGTTGCGCTCGATCTCCACCTTTATTTTTACACGCTGCGGGACATTCTGCGCTGGGCCATCGAGAATCGGTTGACCTTCTATTGTAGCAGCCCCCTT
>QHQU01000004.1 GCA_003219925.1 Verrucomicrobiota bacterium | reverse complement strand
CGAGGTGTTCCATTTCGAAGGAGCGACCGGTGGAACTGACATATCTACTGGCACGAAGAAGCATCAGGAAATTAACCGAAAGGCGTTCGCAGCGAAGTGGAAGGAAGCTCTCGCCACCAAACCTGCCAACGGCGACGTTGCTGCGTTGGAACAACTCCCGCAAGGGTATAAACGTATTCTTGTTATCGACCATCATCTGCCCATGCCGGACCGGGACTCCGGTTCGCTTCGCATGTTTCAGATCCTCACGATTCTCCCTCATCTGGGACACAGGGTTAGCTTCATTCCCGACAACCTCGCCAACATCCCGCCTTATGGCGACGACTTGAGGAAACGTGGCATCGAAGTAGTTCTGCGTCCGCACATCAAAGACGTGACCAATTATATCGAAAGTCACGGTCGGAAATACGATGTCATAATTCTAAGCCGCTGCGGAACGGCAAAGAAGCACATCGCAGCAGTGAGGCTCCATGCTCCTCAAAGCCACGTGATTTTTGACACCGTCGATCTACATTTTTTGCGCGCCGCCCGCGAAGCAGAGCTGACACAAAAAGTCGAATCCAGAACGCAGGCGCGTGAAACGCAGCAACAGGAATATGCCGTTATTAACGAAGCCGACGAGACGTGGGTAGTCAGCGTAGCTGAACGCGAGCTGCTGCTGCAGGATTTGCCTGGCAAACAGATCGAGGTGGTTTCAAACATCGTTGACATCGAGACGCCGACGACAGCATTCGCCGACCGTGCCGATTTTCTGTTCATCGGAAGCTTTCTGCACCCACCGAACGTTGATGCCGTGCTTTACTTCGCCAAAGAAATTTACCCGCTCATTGCACAGCATCTGCCGACCGCGAAATTTTACATCATCGGTGACAAGGCCCCTCCCGAAGTTGTCGCGCTCGCGAGCAACAATGTAATTGTTACCGGGGCCGTGCCTGACGTCCGGCCATTTTTTGAGTCGGTGAAATTGTCTGTCGCACCGCTTCGTTTCGGTGCCGGCGTCAAAGGAAAAATCAACCAGAGTATGGCATTTGGAGTACCCGTCGTAGCCACTTCAATCGCCGTCGAAGGCATGTCTTTGACGCACGAAGAAGACGTGCTTGTAGCAGAGGCACCGGCAGATTTTGCGAGAAACCTGGTGGCGCTCTACCAATCGGAAGAGATGTGGAATCGGCTTTCTGAAAACGGTCTAACGAAAGCGAGATCGTTGTACTCGCCTCAGGTAGCCCGCGAGCAACTGTCTCGGCTTTTCAGCGACGAACATACCTCTAAGTCCTTACACCGCCGCGCGCTGGCCGTCGCCGGATGATTCTTCTCGTTATTAGGCGCGCCGTAAACGAAACAATTTCGACATGACTCAACCCGAGCTGAGCATTGTTATTCCATTTCTAAACGAGAAGAGAGTGCTACCCCTGTTGCGCGAGCGCTTTGAGAACATTGCGAAACGATCGGATTTCTGGGAGCTAATTTTTGTTAGCGACGGTTCCACTGATGGTAGCACCGAGTATGTTGAAGACTGGTCGCGCGTAAACCCAGCGGTAAAACTTGTGGTTCTAACACGCAATTTTGGCCATCAGTACGCTGTCTCTGCCGGTCTGGCTTTGACTTCAGGGCGTTATGTCGGAATCATGGATGCGGATTTGCAAGACGAACCGGAGGTGTTGCTCGACATGTATCAACTTCTCCGCAGTGACAAACTTGATGTGGTTTACGCTGTCCGGGCCACTCGCCCGGAGGGAAGATTAAAGCGCTTCTGCTACTACATGTTTTATCGGCTATACACATTTTTAGCTGATACTCCTGTGCAAGTGGACAGTGGGGATTTTTGCGTAATGACGCGCCGCGCGGTGACACTTCTTTTGGCTTTACCGGAAAAGTTGCGCTTCGTGCGCGGGCTTCGAGCCTGGCTTGGCCTGCCGGCCAGGCCATTTCCCATTTCCCGGGCGGCTCGCGCCGCCGGCCAACCTCAGTATTCCATTTGGCAGCTAGTGAAGCTTGCCTCAGCAGGACTTACTTCCTTTTCGACTAAGCCACTTCGAGTAGGTCTGATTTGCGGCGCTCTTCTCTGTTTTCTCGCCCTCCTGACGGCTGTGGTCTACGCTGTTATCGCGGTTTTTACCAATACCCGCATCGCCGCACCGGGATTTTCAACCTTGGTGATCCTTCTACTGTTCTCGAATGGTCTTGTCTTTCTCTACCTTGGAATACTAGGAGAGTATATCGGCCAAATGTTCCTGGAGGTGAAAGGGCGTCCACCATTCATTATTGAACGCACCATTAACTTCGAGGGACAGAACTCGCCTGATGAGCGAAATTGAGTTCCTTTCACCGCCTACTTCGGTTTCGATGGCAGATGAATGGTTTGATCTGGCAACCACGGATCATTTTTGGATTAAATGGCGTCACTCCGTCCTGCTTCGGCAGCTCAATCGCGCGAGTTTTCGCGGGAAGATCGCTCTGGAGGTTGGATGCGGCCACGGGCTGGTCCGCGAGATGTTGGAGCGCGACCTCGGAATTCGTGTTGACGGTTGTGATCTAAATCAGCATGCATTAGAAAAGGCGACGAGTGGTAAGGGGCGACTGCTGGTCTATGATGTATTCGACCGAAACTCGGCGATGCTTGGCGCTTATGATTTGCTTCTTCTGATGGATGTGATCGAACATATCGACGACGATTTGGAGTTTGTTAAGGTATCACTTCAACATCTCAAGCCAGACGGGCTTGTCGTAATTAACGTTCCAGCACATATGACCTTCTACAGTCAATATGATGAAGTCGCCGGCCACAAGCGCCGTTACGGTGTTGCTGATATCAAATCTCTTTTCCGCCAAGCACGTCTGAAGCCAATATCTATTGCACAGTGGGGGTTGTTTCTTTTGCCTGCCCTCTTAATGCGTAAACTTATCCTTCGTCTTACACCACCTGAACACACCATTAGGGTGGGTTTCGTTCCGTCAAACCCATTTTTGCACGGTATCCTAAAACGATTACAAGCTCTTGAGACAAGTATCCCGTTCTCAATGCCCATCGGCAGCTCCCTACTTGCGGTCGGACGCCGTATGTCGGACGCGTCTACCTGAATGGAGCAGCGGACAGAACGAGCAAAAACGTTTTGGCAGCGGGACGGAGTTTTCCTTCTGTTATTGCTGCTGATTTTTGTCCTTCGCTATACCCCGTCAATTTTGCGTGGGGATTTGTTCGGTCCATTCAAAGATAACATTTGGATTTATGGCCCTATTTTTTCCAGGGCTTCAGAGATTGCGCTGCATGGCAGCTGTCCATACTGGCTCGACACCATGCTTACTGGATATCCGTTGTTCGATTCGCCTCATTTTTCCATCACTTATCCGTTCTATTTCCTTGGCTGGATCAATTACGGCATTGAGCTCGATGCTGTTTTCACATTAACGCGCCTCACCTTTTTCCATCTGCTCATTCTTTATCTCAACTCCTATGCAATGATTCGACTTGCCGGGGGCAGCGGTTTCGGCGCGCTTTGTGGGGCGACCTTGGCCTTGGTCGGCGGCAGCACTGTTGGTTATTCGACCTGGATTACTATTATCGCAAGCTATAGCTGGCTACCGCTGCTAATTGGCAGTGCCATCTGGCTCCTTAAGAGACCGGGCTTTGCCAGTGTTCTTCTTTTGAGTGCTTCAGCCAGTTTGCTTATCATCGCGAGCCCGGCGCAATCGGTGATTCACGCCCTGTTGTTCTGCCTTTGCTTTTTTGCTTGTGCCCTGCCCTGGTTTGCAAAGAACCAGGGGGCCGGTCACGCGCTGAAGATAATCCTTTCCCTTCTGGTAGCGCTCGCATTTGTGGCCGGTCTTACGGCCGTGGCCACGATTCCGATGACGATTGATACTGCCGGCATGATCCGGCATGTCGGCGACAGGACTGCCGTGATCGGACATCAGCGAATACCATGGCAGGCCTTTACCGGCCATCAGCTTGAACCTGCTCAGCTCTGGCATGTGTTCGCCAGCTCCTGGCCGTTAGGCATACTTGGCGGTCCCTACATCGGTCCTCTGGGCGTTGCCGGAGTGACTTTGTCCTGGCTGCGTTTCCGCGGGCAAGAGCGGTTCGGCAAGTTTTTAGTAATCTTCTCCACACTGTTTGCCATCTATGGTTTACTAGCGGGTTTGGGCACTCACAGCGGCATCACTCAACTTCACTTTCATTTACCATTACTGAACCGTATCCGGGAGGCCGGGCGTCACCTTATCTGGTTTACTATATTTGTCAGCTTACTTACGGGCCTGGGTTTCGACACATGTGCGCGGCATTTTCGGCTTTCGCTATCCGGCAGGATTGGAGCTGCAATTGTCGCCAGCGGCCTGTGGATCGTCGAGTTGGTGATTGCTTATCGCTCACACACATGGAATTGGTTCCCTCTTTGCGTTATCCCTGTCGGACTGGTACTCCTCTATCTAGCGAGAATTGCAATAACTCCTCTCCTTGCTACAGGCCTCATTTTTTCTGGTCTGGCAGCGGCGATCGCTCACAACGGAACCACCCCGTCGTACCTGGCAAGCTATTATGATCCCGAAAATCTTACGGCCTTACGTGTTATCCGAGGCTTAACCAATTTACCCGGGATCTACACTTCCAGGATCGCTTTCCGCGACTCCGCCTTTTGGCCAGGCCATTGGGCTATGGATGCGAGCTTCTATGGCATCAGGAGCTTTTATATGAACATGACTCCGGTACCGTACGATCAGTTTTTGGACATGAATCGCGAGTCTCTCCCCAACTACCGGGAGCTAATGGGGGCCCGTTACCTGGTTTGCGGAGAGAAGGAGAAACCCCGCTCGGATTCGGACACACTGCTTTTCCAGGACGGACAATACCGTGTCTATAGGCTCGCCAACTCAATGCCGCTCACCGTCCTTGTTCATGAGCTCGGCGGATACTACTCCGATGCCGCGCAGTTTTACTCCAGAATAACTCTCGGCTTTGACTACAATCGCATCGCTTATGTTTCACAGCCCGACTATAATCATGTTAGCGCTTTTCTTCGTCAACGTTCGCCCCTCACCGAGGAAGCCCCCGATTTTGTTCAAATTGTGAAATCTGATTTCAATAATCGGGCGCTTTGTGTTGCGACGTCTGCTCCTTCACTGCTGATTTTGAACGAATACTATAACAAAGCCTGGCACGCCCGCGTAAATGGTCGCGAAGTACCGCTATTGCGCGTAAACCTTAATCAGATAGGCGTATTACTCCGGCAGGGTCGAAATATTGTCCATTTCGAGTATAAACCAGCATTGTTCTGGAAATTGCTGATTCTTCAGCGAGCCACGTTCGCCATCTTGGTTCTGACAGCAATTGCTGCCTATTCAGTCGGCAGGTCAGCGAGCCTGACGCAGTCAAGTCTGGTAGAGACCGGGCCCGTTTCGCCAAATACAGTGTGAAGTCTGACTCTTTGTTGATCCCTTGGAAGCAAATACTGGATTAAGAAGATGGTTGCGAGTGCCAGTGCTATACAACTATTTCCAGGATCTTATCGGCGGCAACAGATTGCGGAAATGGTTTATCGACACTCATGTGCGCGCGAAGCCAGGAGATAAGGTTATTGACATCGGTTGTGGCCCAGGACAAATACTGCCGTGGCTGCCACCTGTTGAGTATATTGGTTTCGACGTGAACGGAAGCTATATTGCTGCTGCCCAAGGCAAATACGGCGACAGAGGAACATTTGTTGTTGGTGATACGAGGGCAATTTGGGACGATCCGCGATTTCAGGCGGCGGACATTGTCATAGGATTGGGTATCTTGCATCACTTGGATGATGAGCAAGCTGCACACTGTATCCAGTTCGCTCATCGCGCTCTTAAGCAAGGCGGCCGATTTGTATGTCTGGAGGCGTGTTGGATCCCGAACCAGGGATTCGTTTCACGATATGTTATGTCCCGCGACCGAGGCCAGCATATTAGAACAGAGCAGTCGTATTACGATCTTGTCCAGACGGCTTTCAAACACCCCATGGCCTGGGTCCAGCCAAAGGCGCTGCGAATCCCCTATGCAACGCTCGTTCTCGAATGTGAAAAATGATTTTGATTGCACACCGTGACCACAGCGTGTTAGCACCAGTAGCGGCTCAAGCTGATAAGATGCACGTTTAAGTTGCGCGTCGCCGTCAATAGTAACTGAAGTCATTAAGACGAAGCGCCATAATGCTTAGGACAACCTCTCGCTTTCTGGCGACCCGGATGGCTTACAAACTCTGATTGAGTGATTTTGGCGCCGACGCGCTTTCACCGTGGACGAGCGCGACGCAGCTGATATCGTGAGCGATTAACTTAATGGCACGCTCTGGCAACTTCGGCGACGTGGTTGAGCGCATATTCCAAGTTACCACGGGCATACTAGCGCTGGCTTTTCTAGCGTCGGGAATCCTCTTCCTCTGGAACGGTCACGTGACTGTGACTGCTTTCGATATGTGGCACTTGTACACCGTCTCATTGAACCAACCGTTCTGGCAAGCGGCGTTATTGAAATACGGCAGTCATTCAATGTTTTTCCCGACCTTACTTTGGTCAATTGATATTGCCTGGTTTCGCAGCAATCAACAGCTATTGTTTGTCATAGGATTAGCTTTGCTTATCTTATCCGCGATCGTGTTACTTGTCGCGACCTGGCAGGATAAGACGATAGGCACGACAGCAAAGCTCGTCGCTACACTGGTAGTCGTGGTAGCGAATTTTTCGATGACCAGAGCTAGTATCACCGCCATCGGGCCGTTCAATTGCATATGTTCGCTCGTAGTCGTTGGAGCGCTTGCCGCCTTTTATGCGCTGGCACTGATTTGCGGCGGAACGCGACCTTATTGGACGCTAATGGTTTTGGTAGTGACGTCCGGATTGATCGCGTCATTTAGCTTCGGAAGCGGCTTTGCCGTTTGGCCTACTCTCCTCATCTTGGGGTGGAGTGCGCGATTATCCTGGCGCACTCTCGGCCTAATTTTAGCCGCCGGGATTGTCGCGGTTATTACCTACGGTGTATTACCTGGTGCAGCGCCGGAGATTACTCCGGAAAATGCGATATCCCTCGGTACCGCGCTCCGTAGGTTCTGCAGCCTGCTCGGCACACCATTCCTTTATGCGGCAGCAGCATGGAGTTCTCCTGCGCTCTCTCCCGCGGCGGCGCAGTCCTCTAATATTCCGTTTGTTTGCGGCACCTTGGGCCTGGGGCTCGCGGCGGGAGCCGTCATGCCGAGACTGGTCCGACGCGATCTAGGTACAAGCAAGCTCCAGTTCATTGCACTCGCCCTTACGGTTTTCAACTTCGTAGCCATGGGATTTATAGTGATCGGCCGCACCGCTCACATGCACGCCTCCCCCGGCGAAGTAGTTGCGCCGCGGTACATGTTTTGGAGTTCGCTTTTTTGGGCGGGTCTGTTTCTCATTTTCGTTCAGAACGTAGACTCAAAAAAATGGGCGAGGTGGCCGACCTTTTCGGCGCTGTCAGCGCTACCCCTTTTGATTTTTCCGGAACACTACCAGGCAGCTGCATGGGGAAGACACGTGCATCTAATAATGGAATCTGCAGCTACGAGTCTGATAAATGGAGTTTGCGATACCGATATGGTCGCCCAGATGTATCCGACCCCTGCCACCGTATATAGTCTCGCGAAGCAGTATCGCCAACGTCGGCTTGATATGTTCGCTGACGGTTTGCAGGATTGGATCGGAGTTTCAGAAACGAATTTGTTTGGCGGCCATTACAAATCGGTAGAGTTAAAAGGCAGCATTGCAGTCCAGTCGCTTGTTCGGTGCGCAAACGGCGCCCCCGCAGCGCGAGTGACCGGCTGGGCCATTGAGCGAGAAACATCTATTCCAAAGCAACTCATCCTTGTCAACGCCAGCGGTAAAGTTTGCGGCCTGGCACGGCCGACAGAGATACGCACGAATATTAACGGGCAGTATAAACTGCCTAAATTCGCGACCAGCGGATTTCTTGGTTACATTCGCGATTACAATCCACAAACGCCTTATTTTGTTCGGAGTGCTGATGACAAACGGCTTTCCAGGGAAACTCTTCGCGTTACTTCATCCGTACCGATGGCTGCCAGCAACTAATGCGAGAGCTGTTAGGATTGTTGATGCACCAGTCGTTCGTGACTGCAAATCATGGCGATGCCCGTGAACGTCAAAACAGCACAATCGGAGATAGCAGCCGGGCAGCCCATTTGATAGCAGAGTGCGTCCTATTTGTAAGTTATGTTTCGGCCAGGACGTTTGGTTTGCCTCCACTCGCTTCCAAGTGGTAGAAGCGAGCGTAGTGTAGCTGCTATCGAAAAGCATTGCAGCTAACTTGCTTGACCATAGCTGATGCCCGAAGCTCTTGTGGTGGAGAATTTTCTTGCTATGTCACGCGAAACGATTGCCTGGGTCAAATGTGTTTCATACAGGATCCGGGGCAGGGCATCTGAGACTCATTACCAAGCTGGCCCTGGTACCATAGGCTGATCACATGCAACCAGGGACGCTATTTTTTCAGTGCAACATCTGTGGCACGCTCTGCACTATTGAATTAGCGTCGCTTGCACGCGAAGCTAAATCATGTCCTAATTGCAACTCCAGTCCGCGCACTCGTGCTGTCATTCGAACCCTGTCCAGTTGTCTCTTTCGGGAGAACCTCATTCTCTCTGAATTCCCAATCCGCAAGGACATTAAGGGCTTGGGATTGACTGATGCAGAGAATTACGCGTCACAGCTAAAGCAAAAATTCGATTATGTAAACACGTATTTTCATCAGGAACCGCGTCTCGATATAGCCTCTGATAGTATCGCGCCTGAGCAGCGTCAAGTCTACGACTTCATCATATCGTCTGAGGTGTTTGAGCACATAGTCCCTCCCGTGCAAGTAGCTTTCGATAATGTGTACCAGATGCTGAGACGGGGCGGGCTGTTGCTATTAACAGTCCCCTACGGACTACAGCCGGAGACGATTGAGCATTTTCCGGAACTCCACGAGTTCACTTTAGTAGAACGTGACGGTGGTTGCGAACTTCATAATCTTACTAAATCCGGCGTGAGACAAACATTTCGAAATCTGGTGTTTCACGGCGGACGCGGATCAACTCTGGAAATGCGAGTGTTCTGCTACTCTGACTTACTGCGTCTCTTGAGTGCCGCCGGTTTCGTTGATGTTGCAGTCCATAGCGCTCCGGATTTTCGGCATGGAATTTGGTGGCCGCAGCCCTGGAGCTTACCCATCACAGCGAGAAAATTGCCTGCTGGCGTGCGCCCATAAAATATGGCCGCGCTGCCCGTCCAATGGAAATAGCAACTAAGGCATTGGCGGCCTGATGAGAACAGAGATCTGCGGGATAGCGCTGTAAAGCCCCTGCGCCATGCGCGTTAGAGTGAATTCAAACTGTCCGCCGGCTGAAAAAGGATTTCGCTTTAACAAACCTTCCTTTTCGCGAATTTAAATTTTTGAACGGAGATGACAATCGGGTCAGGTAAGTGTTGCTCGCGATGGCTTCCATGAATATACAGTTGGATGCTACCCGGGTTTATGAATAAACCTATTTTTATAGTCGGCTCCCCCCGCTCCGGCACTAGTATTCTGACTTGGTGTCTGGGTCAGCATTCGAATATCCTCGTACAGGAAGAATCAGATTGGCTGGGCCGTTTTGCCCTGGATGTTGAGGCCGCATACCAGAGCGGGACACATCGCGGCGAACGTTCCCAACTCGGCTCGCTTGGTGTGCAGCGGCCAGAGTTCTTCAACTGCTTCGGCGATGCTATCAACCATCTCATACTTCAGCATCGATACGAGCGAAGGAGAATCGCCCTCGAGGAGGCCATGGCCACCCCTGCCTCAGATCTGAGGCTGCCTGCGTTTCAAACCGAACGGTCCGACTCTGACCCAAAAGGCCGCTGGGTTGATGGAACGCCCGAGTATTCCTTTTATATTTGCGGGCTTCGCAAATTGTTTCCAGGGGCTGTCTTCATCCACCTCTTACGGGACGTTAAGTCGGTAGTGCGCTCGATGCTCAAATTCAAACAGACCGGTGGGCCAGCTTTGGTGGAAAACGAGCAGCAAGCCTATGACTACTGGTTGCGAACCGTTCGCGCATGCTTCAAGGCGGAGCGGGCTTACGGTTCAAGAGTGGTTTACCGAATGCTGTATTGCGATCTCGTGGGGGATTCGGCCCGCACCTTGCGGTTGTTGCTCGACTTTCTCCAGGAGCCTTACGAGCCGGCTTGCCTTGAGCCCCTGCAACACCGTATCAACAGCTCCAACGTGCCGCCGGATTTTACTCCTGTCGATCCACAGACCGGTCAGGAAGTGGAGGCACGGCAGCTTGAGGCCGAGTTGATGAATGACCGCACGCCGGTCCCTCCTTCAGGGGCGATCGCTGCTGAACTGGAAGCGGAGTTCGAGACAAGAGTTCACCATAATCAGAACGTAAACAAGTATCATCGGAGGGCGTTGCGAAAAATTGCGGCGCTGGAAAAGCAGCTCGAACAACTCAGATGTGAATCCCCAGGCCGCCTCAAGCCCTGGCAGAGGTGGATGCATCGAAGACAGCACCTATGTAAATCTGTTCGTTCTGAGAGGATTTCGCCTCAGGAATGATCCTGTAATGACAGAGCACATCGTGCCACTTAGACGTGTTTCCAGATAATCGCCCGATTATTTTCGGTATCTCCCAATATTCAGGTCAATCTTACTGCAAGGGAGATAGTTTGAACGCTGTTTTTGACCGCACTGCTCGCATAGTCAGTCCTGGCTGGACAGCAACCGCGTTTGGCATACTGCACGATGGTGGAATGAAATGCACCGTCGCCTGGGAGTTATTCTCTCTTTATCGAATCCTCAAAAAATTCCGCAAAACGACTTTCACAAAAATATTCACGCAGTTCGTCATAATTGGCGATCACACTACGCAAATTATCGCGACCAAGTCTCCGCGTGGTAGTGGTCAACTCGCGCGTTGATACACCAAGGAAGCGAAGAAGCTTATCAAGCTGGCTGCGTTCACCACTGATCAACTGCTCGTACGAGATAGAAAAGCTTCGATGGCCTGCAAAAAGGACTGTAAACTCTGCTTGCCGGATGAGTGTCGTTTCAAAATCTCTTTCGCAATCCACAGGGTCCAGCCGGATTGGAGGTAGCTCGGGAATTGATTGTTCGCCTACGGCTAAGGTGACCCGTGTAACGTTCGCCGCAATGTAGTGAGACAAATATCGACGAAGCAAATTGTTGCGTCTTAGGTGCACAATCCGCAACTTGCGGTTACTTGCGATCTCGTTCCGCACAGTCTCATATCCCGGCAAGACGAGCTCATCATGCTTAAGCTTAAACCCAACTGCCTTCTTTCCGTCCGGATCAAGGACGAATTTGTACAGAAATCTAATAGGATCTCGGTATCTTTCGGCAGAAAGCCATTCGATGAAACCCGGATCCTCTCTGCTTCTCTGGAGGTACTTGCCAGAGAGTCCTCTTACTTTGTCTGGAGAGAATACCTCATCATGTGCGCAAATCTCAGGATGAGATCGAAGTAGATGAACCAGCATGCTACTTCCCGACCTGGCAGGACAGGTAATCATGAAGCCATTATCGCGACGTGGAATTGACCTTCGCCCAGGGGCGATCACCTCGCGTCTTATGTGCCGGCTTGCTCTCTTTGGCCGATTCAGCCGGTTTTGGTTTTCCGAGCCTTCGTAAGGAGAACTCGCTATCAGGTGGCGTTGGCGGGGAAACCGCACCGCTCGTTGACCGTGGCACAGCCCTACTTGAACGACCCGAGCCGCGCTCTCACAAAGAAAGTGCGCATACCGTCCCAGATGCCACGCTCTCGAAATCAGCCAAGGGAGAAAATGATGATGTGACATGACTCTGGACGGGAAAGCCGCTGATCACTTAAGGCCGCACATGCAGCATAACCTACAGAGACCGCGACTAATAGTCGAGGTTCTCGTATTTGCAAGCTCTCATGGGGCGGCCATTTGCTTACAATACGTATTGTCGCGTTTCGCAATTTCGTATTGTCGCGTTTCGCAATTTCGTGTCCGCCATATATCCTTGAACGATAGCGATACGCACTCCGGCACAGGCGTTTTATTCTCGCCCATACCAGACAGGCGTTTTCATCTAGCGCTGATTGTTGGCCCCCGGCGTTTGTCGCAAAGCGGAGATCGTGACGAGGTCCCAGCCATCAGCGATCCTTCCGTCTTGCTACAGAGCGAATTGGGCAGATAAATGCTTATGACAGATAGCAGGCGAGAGAGCGTCTGCCTAAACTGCTCGCTTCTCATGCGCCAAGAGGTATTCTGCCGAAACAATGGTGGTCTTGAAAAGCTTATCGCCCGGGGGGCATTTCACGGCGTTCCCACTGCCGCACTACCATCTTTCGCGTGTTAAGCTTTTACTCAATGCCGCAGCTTTTCTTCTATGTTCCTCATCGGTGTTCGCTGTTTTTTCAGACTTGAATTCGCGTAAGACCGACGCGCGAAAGATATCCCCGAAGCTTTTGCCCATCCAAAACCGTCGGCTCTCACCATCAAACAGAAAGTGCACCCGATAGACGCAGATCGAGCATCGCCCGAAGCGAAGCTTCGCGAGAAAAGGCTGTCTCTTCAAAAGGCGGACGAGTGCAGTCATACGAATTTGGTTTCGCTTTCTTGGGAACTGCGCCGCGCCGAACACGAAGCTTGGGAAAATAAGGTCCGGCGTGCAGACTTAACTGCTCGTCTGAACGACCGCGACCGTTGGATTGAGAGCGTTGAACACTCGTGGGCCTGGAAGATAGCGAAGCCGCTATGGAAGTTACAGCGACGCTTTTCCAAACGCGTCGCCGGGTCAATTGGAGAACTGTCCGACCTTGTTTATGCTCTTGATTGTCCAGATGGCTGGAACCCTTCCAATGGGGTTTTAACAATAAGCGGATGGTGTTTCGCACATGGTGGGCCGCAGGTAGTTGGGGTCCGGGCGAGAGTTGGCCGCAAATCCTATGTCGGCCACTACGGCTTGATTCGAGAAGACGTAGCCCAGAAGGTGCCGGACTATCCGGGAGCTCGTTACGGTGGGTTCTCGATAAACATCCCACTGTCGCCTGGAACTTCGTCAGTGCGGCTGGAAGCGATTGGGCAGGGTACCTCGTGGAAGTGCTTTGTCGAACGTGCGCTCGAGATCACGGCTGAGGATGGCAGCTCTGCCGCTCGTGAAGTTTCGAGCGAAGATGCTCGCTCCGGTCGGATCAGTGCGACAGATAAAAGATATGGGCACCAGCTTCCGATCGTCTATCCCAGCGTGCGTGCAAATGAAGTTGTTTCCGTTCTCAGGCCTCTGATTGTTCATCATGCCGGCCGCGTAAAATCAAAACTGCCGCTGATTAGTATTGTTACTTGCACCTTCAACACACGGCCGCGCTGGCTCGCAGAAGCTGCCGCAAGCGTGCTTAATCAAACATTCGCAGATTGGGAATGGTGTTTGTCAGATGCCGGATCGGACAATCCCGAAGTAGGTGAGATGCTACAATCGTTGGGGAAAGCGCATGACGCCTTTAAGGTGAGCTTTGCAACTCGCGCTAGCGTGAGCGCGGCGCGCAATCGGGCTCTTGAGCTTGCTCGAGGCGAGTTTGTTTGCTTTCTCGATCATGACGCCCTGCTCCATCCAGAGGCGCTGGCCGCCATGGCTGGGAAGTTGCGGGAAGGCTTTGATGTCGGCTATTCGGATGAGGACAAGCTCGACGATGCAAGTGGTCTCTTGACAGAGCCGTTTTTCAAACCTGCCTGGTCACCGGAGTATTTTCGCGGCGCAATATATATTGGCCATCTCCTCTGTCTCCGGCGCGAACTGGCTGCAAGTGTTGGATTTGATCCGGCATTGGACGGTGTTCAAGACTTCGCTTTTATGCTGCGAGTAAGCGAGACGGATGCTCGGATTACGCATATCCCGAGGGTACTTTACCACAAGCGAAAAATAGTCAGAAGTATCGGCGCGGCTTCTGATCGCAAAGCAGACCTGATGACGCTTGAACCCAAGGCATTGAGTGCGCACTTGGAACGAATGGGACTGCCTGCTCGGGCTGAATCAGGAGCAACTCCCCATCGGCTGAGAATAGTACCAACACCGCGCAAGAGCTTCCCGAAGATCAGTATCATGATTCCGACCAAGGACTCGCCAGAACTGCTTTCGCGCTGCCTCAACGGCCTCTACCAAAACACCCGCTACCCGAACTTCGAAGTGATCCTCGCCGACAATAATACAACGAATAAAGAAGCGTTGGAAGTAATGCGCGCATATCCTGCAGTTCGTGTTGAAATACCCAATCCCTTCAACTTCTCCCGCGCCAACAACACGGCCGTGCGTCACACCGCCGGGGAGTACCTGGTTTTTCTTAATAACGATACTGAGATCATCTCCGAGTTATGGCTGGATCATTTGGTTTACTATGCCGAGCAAGAAGACGTCGGCGCTGTGGGCGCGCTTCTCCTACATGAAGACGGCGGGGTCCAACACGCCGGCGTCGTGCTGGGAATGCGTGGAACGGCCGACCACATGATGCGCGGTTTCACGGTGAACTCAGATGGTTACGGCGGTAATTTGTCGTGTCCACGCGAGGTTTCGGCCGTTACCGCAGCGTGCATGGCGATGCGAAAATTAACTTTTGAAGCGATCGGAGGCTTTAATGAAGATTTCCGTAACGTCTACCAGGATCTTGATCTTTGCCTGCGCCTACGCAGCCGCGGTTTACGTATCATCTGGACACCTCGCGCTTTGCTGATACACCACGAATCGCATTCTCGACAGAAGTCTGATGATCTGGTCGACCGCCAACTGCTGCTAGACCGATGGGGGGAAGTGATTGAGCAGGGCGACCCCTACTACAATCCCAACCTTAATGTAGAACGCGGCGATTATAGTTGGCGGACGTAGATATTTAACTTCGCTGTGACGGAGAGCGGTCTGACTGTCAAGCCAAGATCCTACTCATTCCAACGGAGGCTCGACCCGCTCATGTTCTTGCGGAGCGAGCTGATTCCGCGCCATCATCCGGGCGCAAGTGTTCCACCGTAGCAAAGCGTCGTCGTTTCCAGACGGGCGAAGCGCTTCCGCTTTTTCGAACCAGTGCATTGCTTCCCGAAAGCCTTCATAGGCCAAGTAACCGCACCCAGGCGTTCCTCGCGCGAGCTGGGCTTTGGCGCGGCGTTCGGCCAAAATTCCGCTGTAATAAGCGCGCTCGTAGTCCCCTTTGATTTTGCCAAGAATTTCCTTCGCCTGAGTGTCGCTCACCCCGTAACCTTTGCTGAAGCGGTCGGTGATGGCGAGCAGTAGCGTAATAAGTGCATGCTGATTGCCTGGATCAGCCTCCAGCACGTCAAGACAAATGCTTTCCGCTTCGGCTGGTTCGTTTAGTAGGCGATAGCGTTCAGCTTTCTCTAAAGCGGAGGGGATGGCATGGGGCGAAAGCTGTTTGAGTTCGGACATTCCTTAAATCGTTAACTCGTTAAATACAAACCGGTTCACATTCTTGAATCACGGTTCACGTTTCCTTTTACCCGTCCGCCACAACCATCCCAGCGGGTCATAAAATTCATCCACTACTCGTTCTTTCAACGGAATAATCCCGTTGTCCGTGATCTCAATCTCCTCCGGACAAACCTTGGTGCAGCATTTCGTGATGTTGCAGTACCCGATCCCGTGGGCTTCGCGCAATTCCGCTACCCGATTTTCGGTATCGAGCGGGTGCATCTCCAAGGCGGCCGCGTAAATCAAGAAACGCGGCCCGATAAAGCGATCGTGCATCTGATGATCGCGCAGGACGTGGCAGACATCCTGACAAAGAAAACACTCGATGCATTTCCGAAACTCCTGCACCCGATCGATATCTTCCTGTTGCATTCGCCAGGTCCCGTCCGGCGCATCAGGCGGACGCGGTTTAAATTTCTTGATCTTCTGTTTCACCCGAAAATTCCACGACACATCGGTGATTAAATCTTTCACGATTGGGAATGCCTTCATCGGCTCAATCGTAATCGGCCGATCCAGCGGCAGATCGCTCATTCGTGTCATGCACATGAGCTTGGGCATTCCATTTACTTCCGCCGAACACGAGCCGCACTTGCCTGCCTTACAGTTCCAGCGACAAGCCAGATCGTTCGCCTGCGTCCGCTGAATGTCGTGCACAGCATCGAGCACGACCATGCCCTCGGAGACTTCTGTCGCGTATTCGCGAAATTTCCCGCCGCTCGCATCGCCGCGCCAGATTTTGAATTGAACGTTCATTCGGAAATTTTCGGGGCGCACGCGCTACCCAATCCTCTATTGCTATCGCACAAGATCACTTCATTTCCTCAATCACTTGTTTGAGATAATCCGGCATTTCCGGCAGCGGATCGAGCCGCACATTCATCCTTCCGTCTTCGCCGCGCCAGATGATGGTGTTCACGTTCGCGAACCTTGCATCCTTTTCGGGATAATCCTCGCGAAATTGGGCACCACGACTCTCCTTTCGTTCGAGCGCCGCCCGCGTTACTGCTTCGGAAACAGTCAGCAGGTTTTTTAAATCAAGGGCCGTATGCCATCCGGGATTAAATTCACGATTGCCACTGACGCCAACGTGGCTGGCGCGCTCCCAAAGCTTTCTCAGATATTCAAGTTGAGACGTCATCTCGGCTTCGTTGCGCACAATTCCGACATTGTCTTGCATCGTCTCCTGGAGATCGCGTTGCAGCATATAGGGGTTTTCGCCCCTGCTTCGCTCAAATGGGCGCAATGCTTCATGGGCGACGTTCTCAATTTCATTGCCATTGATATCGCCGAGCTGATTTTCCTTCGCGAATTGGGCGGCGAACTCACCGGCGCGTTTTCCGAAAACTAAAAGATCGGACAAGGAATTTCCGCCAAGTCGATTTGCGCCGTTGATTCCGGCCGCGCATTCGCCCGCCGCAAACAGCCCCGGCAAACGCGACATTTGCGTATCGGAATCAACCCGAATGCCACCCATCACGTAATGGGTTGTTGGACCAACTTCCATCGGCTGTTCCGTGATATCGATATCAGCGAGTTGTTTGAACTGGTGATACATGCTCGGCAGTTTCTTTTTGATGTGCTCGGCCGCGTTCGGAATTTTTTTCTTGATCCAGGCGATGTCGAGAAAGACTCCGCCGTGGGGACTGCCCCTGCCCTCTTTGATTTCGCGCACAATGCAACGCGCAATGTGGTCGCGCGTTAGTAATTCGGGAGGCCGCCGCGCGTCTTTGTCGCCCTGGCAATAGCGCCAGCCTTCTTCTTCGTTATCGGCCGTCTGCGCGCGGTAGTTTTCGGGGATCGAATCAAACATGAAGCGACGGCCATCCTTATTGGTAAGGATCCCACCTTCACCTCGCACGCCTTCCGTGACGAGAATACCGCACACGCTCGGTGGCCAAACCATTCCAGTGGGATGGAACTGAACAAACTCCATGTCGATCAATTCCGCTCCAGCTACATAAGCGAGCGCATGACCGTCGCCGGTATATTCCCAACTGTTGCTTGTGATTTTGTAAGCGCGCCCAATTCCACCGGTTGCGAGCACGATTGCTTTCGCCCGAAAAACTAAAAAGCGGCCACGCTCACGATCGTAGCCCAATGCGCCGACGACGCGTCCACTCTGTTTCAACAAGGTGAGGATTGTGCGTTCCATGTGGACGTCGATGCCCTGATGCACTCCATGATCCTGTAGGGTTCGAATCATTTCCAAGCCGGTCCGATCTCCCACGTGCGCAAGTCGCGGGTATTTATGACCGCCAAAATTCCGCTGCAGAATACGACCATCCTTTGTTCGATCGAAAACCGCGCCCCATGCTTCGAGCTCCCGCACGCGATCGGGCGCCTCTTTCGCGTGCAACTCGGCCATGCGCCATTGATTGACGTACTGGCCACCGCGCACGGTATCGGCGAAATGCACTTTCCAATTGTCGCGCTCATCGACATTGGCCAGGGCGGCCGCGATCCCCCCTTCCGCCATGACCGTGTGTGCTTTGCCGAGAAGCGATTTACAAATAAGACCGACCGAAACTCCCGCTGCCGACGCTTCGATGGCCGCGCGCAAACCAGCGCCGCCAGCACCGATTACCAAGACATCATGCTGGAAAGTTTCGTAATCGGCCATGGATTCGTTGAAGAATTAAACAGTTGAAGCGGTTGGTGCGCGCCTCTTTCGGCGCTCATGCCGTGCGGTATTACTCAACCATGCTACTAGCTCGTCGCGGTCGCTACCTCCGACAATGGTATCGATGTGCTGACCTCCGTCAGAAAAAGCAGCCACCAAAATGACAGCCAGCGGGCCAAGCGCTTGCATCAGCTACGCGTTTGACGAACGGGGTGGCGCTTCAACGCATCTCGCCTCATCGCTTAAACGATTCTGAAATCGTGCCAGATGCCCATCGAGCAAAGGCGCACATAGAGATCGGAGAAGCCGACCCAGAACAGACTCATCCATGCCCAGAGCATGTGGCGGCGGTTGAAGCAACTGACACAGCGATAGGCCTGGTAGCCGGCCGGCGCCCGTGAAAGTTGATCGCGAAATCCGCCAATCAAATGTCGGAGCGAATGGCAGCCAAAGGTGTAGCCGCCAAGCAGAACGACGTTAATAGCCAGCACAATCGTGCCGAGACCGACACCAAGG
>QHQU01000246.1 GCA_003219925.1 Verrucomicrobiota bacterium | reverse complement strand
GCTCCGCCAATGCCAGCCGGGCAGGCGTATGATCTACTCCGACAATGTAGACTTTGTCATGGGTGTGAGCCAACTCGTAGTAGGCGAGGAAGAAACCAGGATCACGCGCGATAGCTTGTTGCAGGAGATCAACTACCAGGGCCAGGCTTTCTTTCTCCCGCGCACTAAACGCGGTCATGGCGCTGAGATTCTTGGCTTGCACGTATAGCTCGTAGGCAACCTCGTCGGCGGTAGGCCGTTCTTCGATGGCCGCTTTCTCTTGAGGTGATAGCTTGGCCCTGAGTTCTCCGACAATTTGTTCCGCGACCTCGCTTTGCATGGCGAAAACATCCGCCAGATCGCGATCGAACGTCTTCGACCAGATGTGGGTATCGGTGCGAGCGTCAATCAGCTGGGCGTTGATGCGGACGTGCTGGCCTTCGCGTTGCACTGTGCCTTCCACGATATGGGCCACACCAAGAGCAGCGGCTATCTCGCGCAGATTCCGTTTCGCCTCGCCGGTGTACTGCATCACGGAAGTGCGGCTAATCACTTTCAAATCGGCGACCTTGGCCAGATTGGTCAGGATCTCGTCATGCACGCCTTCGGTGAAATGCACGTTTTGTTTCTCGTCACTAAGATTTTCAAAGGGCAAGACGGCGACGCTTTTCGCCAACAGAACCCGGCCAGCTTGTAACCAACTTTGATGAGTCCGGTTCCAATAAATGAAGGCAATGGCTCCGCCGAAAAGAAGAGCAACCGCAACCGCCGCGAATACCTTATTCGATCTGGCCCTGGCCTTATTCTTCGATAGCGCTTGTTTACATTGCGGCGGAAGTTGCGCATTACCGACCTCGTCGTTGTAGAGGTTAACGAGCTCGATCCTGGCGCCATGCTTTACCTCGCATGGTCCGATGTGGTGAAGGTAGCTCTGCCAGGTGCCGAACTCAGCCAGATCTTCAGCCGCTCGTTGAGAAAGGAGAATGTGACCGGCCTCACCGCAATCCATCACCCGCTGTGCGACGTTAATGCCGGCGCCGGTGACATTGACCTGGTCGTTGACATCCACCACCCGGCTGACGGGCCCACTATGAATTCCCATGCGAATGGCGAGCCGGGGATGTTGCTTGAGCGCACGCGCGATTGCCAGCGCGCACTCCACCGGCGTCTCCACGCTGGTGGTAAAGACGAGGGCCATTCCGTCCCCGGTCGGCAGCCGGGTCAACTTGCTGCTGGCTTCGGCGGCACGAAACTGAGCGGTGTCGCGAACGAGTCGATTTAATTCGTCAAAGAGTTCGCGCTGCTCATGGATGCGCAATTTGGAATACCCGACCGTGTCGATAAAGAGGACGTGAGCGATTTCCAGCTCGAGCTTGGTTTTGTCCTCAAGAGCCATGAATAATCATCTCACCCTGGCGGCAAACTTAACTTCACATCGCTTCAATCGTCGAGAGTAATCAAATTGCCTTCTTACCATGGAGACGGAAGAGATCGATGCCGAAGGCGGCAACATTAAGAACGGCCATGATTAAGCCGAAAAGATAAAGACCCATCAACACAGCAATCGCGCTATGCATGGCGATGATGCCGACGAGCCAGATTAGCCGGGTGCGGCCCGGCCAGATAAAAATGGGATAACTGGTCTCCAGCAGGCATATTCCCAAACCAAGCGGTATAAAAAGATATCTGCCGTGGATCAGCACCTCGCTCGGAACCATATCGAACGGAGGGCGAGTTAAGGCGCGCCAGAGACTTTCCCCGTTCCACCATCCACTGCCGAGAAGCTTGGTCAGCCCGCTGAAAAAGTAGATTACGCAGAGATGTAACTGAAGGACCCGTTGCCAGAAACTTTGCAGTTGCGCATTCTTCACTGGCCACTTCCGCCAACTCGAATCGAGTGCCAGATGATCCGGTAACGGCGAAAGCATCAGGTAAAACAACCCAATGGAAGTAAAGTTATCGACGCCGTAAGAGAATAGAGCGCTGCTCTTAATTGCGGAAAGATGAATGAACCAGGCGGCGATCGCTGCGCTCCGACAAAACATCCCGACCACCAGACAAAGCCCCGCCGCGAGGAGCACGCCCCAAACAACCCACAAGACAGTTGCTTCGGACAATCCAATAAATTCGCCGGCTGATACAAACCAGCTCACGCGTGGGACCAGCGCGCTACCGAGAGTGACCAGAGCTTCCGTTAAGTCTCGGGTGACGAAGCTGCCAGGTTGTAACGCGAACATCTGACGCCAGTCTGCGCGCGAGATAATGCAGTAAAGAACCAGTTGCAATCCCAGTCCGATGCGAAGCGCGGACAGCCAGTTATCCGTTGTGCCGCCGAAGAACCACTCGTTCACCCGCCGCCACCGTAGCGAAAATGGCTTCAAGGCGGTGATCGCTCAGTCTTGCTAAATCCAAAATCGTAGGCGCACACTACTGCATAGCTCGGCTCGTCGCCGCGGCTGTAACCAGCGATAGATGGTGTAATCACCATCCCAAAGACAGCCCGAATCCGTAGCGCGTCTCGGTGATGTTGCCAAACGGAGTAGGCCAGCATTTTCAAAATTAGCTGTCGTAAGGGCTCGTATCGGTTGGCCGCAATAAAGTCGAGCAGCGTCGGAAGACGCCGGCCAGTCTCAGTTGTTGCCACGCTGGGAAGCTCATATTCGGTCGTGCCGTTGGGATAGGTTAGTTGGAATACCAGTTTGTAACTATAGGGAACGTTGGGAGCGAAGTAGCCATAGCCAGCCTCAATTCCCGCGGCATGCAAATAAAAGGCGATGGTCTCGCGCATCGGATTATTAGGCGGCAGCTTTTGGCCAAGAACCGTAAAGGTTGCATCTTCCAGCACGCGCCAACGCGGCTCCAATGCCGCCGGCAGATAACTAGACCCATCTGCTAGCACCGCGAACAAGTCGCGCAAGGCGACCGTAACTAACAAAAAGAAGTGCAGGGCAAAACCTATCAGGTATGCGCGCTGGAAGCGCATAACATTGGCGTGTTCGGCCCGCGCCCCTT
>QHQU01000245.1 GCA_003219925.1 Verrucomicrobiota bacterium | reverse complement strand
AGGAGACGTTATTGCAGATCTGGAAGCAGGCGCAAAACTATGCCCCCAAGGTCGGCAAGCCGCTGGGCTGGCTAACGACTATTACGCGGCGAAGGGCGATTGATCGGCTGCGCCGGCGGCAAGCCTACATCCGAGTAAAGGATCGCTATGAGGAGCAGATAAATGAACTTCCCGGAGGCGCCAGCACGACGGTGGATGGCGACGAGGAAATGGAACGGGTTGATCTACGTCGTTATCTGCGGGAGCAGATGTCGGCGTTGCCGGAGTTTCAGCGCCAGGCACTGGAGCTTTCGTTTTTTAAGGGAATGAGTCATCGCGAGATCGCAGCCAGCACCAGAAACCCGCTCGGAACGGTGAAGACGCGTCTCGAACTCGGACTGCAAAAACTGCACGCCTGGCTGAAGCCGGTGCAACAAAAGATTTGATGGTGGGAAACAGATGGCGTGGATAAGGATGTGCCGGGACCTTGAACGGGCTAGCGGGAAAACGTCGGGGTCCTGGCCTCCTTTGAGTTTTAAATCGAATCTGCGCCCAATCTGTGAGGGCGTGTCCGCCTCCTCCAAGATTTGCGGACTTTTCAACACGGTTAAATGCGTTCGGATTACGGTTTTGCGAGATTGAGCCAGCTCACTGCACGTGCTAGCTTCTCATATCATGGAAAAACCTCAGATCACTGCCTACCTTAAAACGTATTGCGGCTGGAGCGCCGGCGTTCGGGCAGTTCTTAATAAATACAATTTGCCCTACACAGAAAAGGACATCATCGCGAACCCGGCTTTTCGCTGGGAAATGGAGACGAAAAGCGGTCAACCGCTTTCGCCCTGCGTCGAAATCAGCGAAAAAATGCTGGCCGATGTCAGCGGCGAAGAAGTCGAGCAGTATCTAATCGAAAACGAATTGGTAAAGCCGAGCGAGACGGTCCCCAATGTTCCTCTCAATGCGCCCTGCGCGACGGAGCAACACGAGAGCAACGTCCAGGTGAATTTTTAGCCGGGAATAGAGCGGCTGTGCCCGCCCTCGCGGTCATCCCGAGCGCAGTCGAGGGATCCCGTGGAAGTTGGCTGAAGGGTTTCGCGGCGAGATCCCTCGACTGCGCTCGGGATGACCTGTGATTGAGGTTTTATCCGCGAAATCTATTGCTAAATTGTCAAAGTTCTTGCGATGAAACTTTTCAAGAGAAAATCCTCCGGCAACGGCAAGAGGAAATCGAGCCGGCTCTGGCGATGGGGCTGGAAGATTTCTCTCGTTACCCTCGTTGGCGGCGGTGCGCTTGGCGTTTTGATCTTCTACTCTGCCTGGGCGCACACCTTCGACATGAAGAAGGTCGGGGAAATGCCGGAACGCAATACCGTTCTCGATGTTGACGGAAAGATTTATAGCAGGCTGGCGGGATCGAACCGGCTCATTGTTTCGTTGAATGAAGTCGCGCCCGCATTCATTGATGCGCTGCTGGCGCGAGAAGACACCCGCTTTTTTCAGCACAACGGAATCGATTTTTATGGGGTCAGTCGCGCGCTTGTCCGCGATTTGATGAGCGGCTCCGCCAGGGAAGGTGCGAGCAGCATTACGCAGCAGCTTGCACGCAATTCGCTTCCGCTCGGCGGACGCACGATCAATCGGAAGTTGCTCGAAGCGATGGTGGCGTTGCGGATCGAGCACGAGTTCACCAAGCAGCAAATTCTCGAGCTTTATATCAATCGCATTTACTTTGGTGCCGGCTGTTACGGAGTGGAGACCGCATCCCAAGCCTACTTCGGAAAGAGCGCCTCGAAGTTAAATCTGTCCGAAGCCGCTGTGCTGGCGGGTTTGATTCGGAGTCCTAATCGGTTTTCGCCTCTGCGCAATCCTGATGGCGCAGCGCTTCAGCGCGACGCCGTGCTCAATCGAATGGTGGAATTGAAAAAGATTTCCATCGCTCAGGCGCAACAGGCGAAATCGTCGCACATCAATCCCCATCCGAAAAAGATGCCCATGATCCAGGAAAATTACGCGATGGATGCGGTACAGCGCGATTTGAATGTGTTGCTGACGCAGGACCAGATCGATCAGGGCGGCCTCTACATTTACACCACGCTGGACCCGGCAGTGCAGAATGTTGCCACCCAGGCATTGGAATCGACCCTAACGAGAATTGAGCACCAATCGAATTTTCATCATCCAGTAAAGGCGAACTATCACCCGCCGGAAGAGGGCGAAGATAGCTCGATGCCATATTTAGAAGGAGCAGTGGTGGTGATTGATAATGCCAGTGGTGGCATTCGTGCCCTGGTCGGCGGCCGGGACTACTCTCAAAGCAAATTCAATCGCGCGCTTCCGCCGGCCAATCGGCAAATCGGCTCATCGTTCAAACCGTTTGTCTATACTCTCGCCTTTACTAATGGCCTGCTCCCGGGCGCGGCGATCAGCGACGGCCCCATCCAACCCGGCGAAATCGAGGGCGCGGGCAATTGGGCGCCGGGAAATTCCGACGGCACCTATGGCGGGATTCAACCCGCCTCCTACGGCCTTATTCATTCGCGCAACACCATGAGCGTCCGCGTGGGGCAATTCGCCGGACTCGACCAGGTGCAAAAGATCGCAACTACGTTAAACCTGAGCGACAAGGCCCCGCACGGCCCCGCCATCTATATCGGATCCTTTGAAACGAATTTAAAGGATTTGACTACCGCCTATAGCGCTTTTCCAAACGCCGGGGTTCGCAAACAAAGTTATATCGTCGAGCGCATTGATGATCAGAATCATCAGCCGATTTATCGAGCCGCTCATCTCTCCGCCCCAGCGCTTGATCCAAGCGCGGCCTGGATGACTTCGGAGCTGATGGAAGAAGTGCTGACGCACGGGACGGCGGCCAGTGCCCGTTCACTTGGGTTCAAGCTTCCGGCCGCGGGCAAAACCGGAACGACTAACGATTATAAGGACGCGTGGTTCCTCGGCTATACCAGCGCGTTGACTTGTGGGGTCTGGGTTGGGTTCGATCAACCAACTACGATCATTTCCCGTGGCTACGGCGCGGCCCTGGCCTTGCCGGTGTGGGTGCAGGTAATGAATAAATCGGCCGCGCGTTACCCGGCCAAGGCGTTCGAGCCGACGATGCCGATGGCGCGCGTAACCGTTTGCGCGACGTCCAACGCGCTGGCCACGACCGGGTGCCAAATGTCTGGTACCGCTTACGAAATCGTTTTGCCCGCTGATAAAGTGCCCTCTCAGGCCTGCCCCGTCCATGGCGGAGACGCGACGGAGTTTGCGCAGCGTATCGAGTCCATTCCGAAAGCGATCCCGAAACTTTTTCAATCATTCCGTAAATTTTTCGGCGGCAAGTAATCTCTCGGCACCTTGCGGACACGGGATTTGGAGAGTCACGGGCTCTCCAAATTAGAATGAATTGTAGGGAATTTCTGTGAAACGCCATTAGACGATCGCCGGCTGGCACAGCCGCCCTACAAGCTCCCGGCGTGCTGGCCGGTAAATTGACGGGACAAAGTTTTGCGGGAGCCATTGAGCTTTTCGAGACGAAGCGGGGCGGTTTTAGTTTGAACCGATAAGTTTTTTCTAACCTATCCTTTGCATTGCCTTAATTGAGATGTTGATAGAATAGAGGCGCTGGCGCAGGCGACAGGTGGTTGGTTACGCAAACATGTGTTAGCAGGCTGGCTGTGGGGAAATTGTTTTGGTTTTGAAACCGCCGAAGTGAATCGCGTCGAAGTATCATGATTCAATTATGGAAATTATCAGGAGTTAATGCTATGCTTCCTTTGGTGCATCGCTCGCCGTTTCGTCGCGTTTTCTTTGTTTTCGTTTTCCTCCTGAGCGGATCCATTAGCGCAGTCCGCGCTTCAGCTCCCACCCCCACGCCCACGCCCACTCCGACGCCCACGCCCGGGCAGCTCGACACCACTTTCGTCCCCGCGCCTGGAACAAATGACGCAGTCAATGTCGTCATTCCCCAGCCTGACGGCAAAGTGATCGCTGCCGGCCGTTTTACTTTCGCTAACAATGTTGCGCGCAATCGGATTGCACGCTTCAACTCTAATGGCTCGCTCGACACCACCTTCGATCCTGGAACGGGCGCGGACGGGGAAATTACTGCCGCCGTTCTTCAACCTGATGGCCGCATTGTAGTGGCGGGCCGTTTCACCAGCTTCAATGGGTTCACCCACAATTGCATTTGCCGGCTGAACGCAAATGGCAGTGTCGATCAGACCTTTGGTCTCGGCAGCGGGATCAACACTGCGCTCGCACTCGCGTTGCAAACCGATGGCCGGATTATTGTCGGCGGGCAATTTTCCAACGTCGATCTGACGCCGCGATTCAATCTCGCCCGGCTTAACAATGATGGCAGCGTTGACCTGAATTTTGATCCAGTTAACGGACCGAGCGGCGACGTCAACGCGATCGTCATTCAACCGGATGGTCGCATTGTCATTGGCGGCACCTTTATCGGCTACAATGGTTTTGCTCGTGGGGGAGTGGCGCGGGTACTTGGAAATGGCGCGCTCGATCCTTCATTCGATTCCGGTGTCGGAACTGGGGGAAACGTTTTCGCGCTGGCATTGCAACATAACGGCCAGATCGTTCTCGGCGGTCGCTTCGCCCAGTACTCGGGGACCAATCGCACCTTTATTGCGCGTGTTTTCGGGGACGGCTCGCTCGATTTCGGATTTAATCCTGTGCCCAACTCCTGGGTTCAATCGCTTGCAGTTGAACCTGACGATCGCATTCTGGTGGGCGGCTTCTTCATCGGCATAAACACAGTTGGACGTAATCGCATCGCACGGTTGAATACAAATGGGTCAGTCGATCTGACCTTTGATCCGGGAGCCGGGTGCGTCGGCGCACTAACAAATGACGCAACCCAGGTGCGCAGCATCGCTTTGCAACAATTTGGTCGCATTTTGGCGGGAGGTATCTTTACCAACTACGACAATCAACTGCGGGATAACATCGTCCGTCTTTTCGATAACGCGGCGCCAGTGGCGTATGATTTCAATCAGGATGGCAAGCCAGATTATGTGCTATACAATGCTGTTACACACCAAACAGCGGTTTGGTATCTAAATAACAACGTTTTTGTCGGCAGCGCCTTTGGTCCAACTCTTCCAGCTGACTGGAAAGTGGTCGGTGTGGCAGACTTCGATGGTGACGGCAGGCCCGATTACCTGCTTTTCAACTCTACCAGCCACCAAACGGCAATCTGGTATTTGTCTGGAACGACCTTTGTTAGCAGCGCCTTCGGCCCGAGTCTTCCTAACGGTTGGGACCTTGCAGCACTGGGCGATTTCAATCAGGATGGCAAGCCAGATTATG
>QHQU01000244.1 GCA_003219925.1 Verrucomicrobiota bacterium | reverse complement strand
GGCATGGTGGATCGGCCGCTCCGCGGGCGAGGTTAAACACATATCGCGAAGCGATCAAAACAGTGGGTCTTACGACGCAGGTTAACATCGCGCGACGGAGCGCGCGATCCACCTATTTCACCGAATCGGCTGGCACGATTTTAATGCTTTCCACCGTTACGCGCTTCGTCGGCTTGCTCCGTTCGCCGCTGTCACTCATGGTCACTTCGGTGTCGCCGATCTTTCCCAGGACATCGTCCCCCTTTATGATCTTCCCGAATGTGGTGTACTGATGATCGAGCCGGCTCACATTCGCGAGGCAGATGAAAAATTGGCTGCCGGCCGAATTGGGATCGCTCGAGCGCGCCATGGAAAGAACACCGCGCTCATGGCTGCGATCGTTAAATTCCGCTTTGATTTTGTAGCCAGGATCGCCGGTTCCGTAGCGACTCTCCTTGGCCGGATCTTTGGTCAACGGATCGCCTCCCTGGATCATGAAACCTTTGACAATCCGGTGAAACGCCGTGCCATCGTAAAATCCAGAGCGCGCCAGTTTCTTGAAATTCTCGACCGTGTTGGGCGCCACCTCCGGCCAGAATTCGGCGACCATTTCGCCCTCGCTGGTTTTAATTACCGCCACTTCGTTTGCTGAGTTCATCGGTTTCTGTTCTTCGGCGTTAACTGACGCCACCGCAAGTATGGCGGCGAGCAAATTAATCAAGATCGACTTCATGACGGAAAGTGGCGCAAGTTTCCAAACTTGCGAAATCAAACCAAAAGACGTGGAAAACCTGCTTTACTTGGCCGCGTGATACTCCTGGAGGGAACGGACACGCACTTTATTTTTTTGGAGCGATCGAATTCCGTAAACGCTGGCCTGCGCCGCGCGCAATGTGGTCATGATCGGAATCTTTTGCGCAATGGCGGCGTTGCGAATGGTCACTTCATCTTCGCGCGGAATTTTTCCGCTCGGACTATTGATGATAAAACTGATGTCGCCGTTTTTCACCCGGTCGAGCACATTGGGACGGCCTTCGCGGATCTTGAACACTCGGGTCACCGGCACCCGTGCCGCTTCGAGTGCAGTCGCCGTTCCGCTGGTGGCAATAATCCCAAAACCGAGCTTAACAAATTCTCGCACGACCGAAACGACGGAGGTTTTATCTGAGTCCTTCACGCTGACGAAAACGTTGCCTGATTTCGGCAGGGGCGGCGGCGCAGCCATCTGTGATTTGGCATAGGCGAGACCGAGGTCATGATCGATTCCCATCACCTCACCAGTCGATTTCATCTCCGGTCCGAGGGAAATATCCTGGCCCTGGTAACGCAGGAAGGGAAAGACTGCTTCCTTTACCGAAAAATGTTTCGGGACGATCTCTTTGATGAAGCCAAGCTCGCTCAAAGTTTTTCCCGCCATCACTTTGGCCGCCAGTTTCGCGAGCGGAACGCCGATGGCCTTGCTCACGAATGGGACGGTGCGCGAGGCGCGCGGGTTGACTTCGAGCACGTAAACGTCCTCGCCCTTGACCGCGAACTGCACATTCATCAGGCCCCGCACATTTAACTCCCGCGCCATCGCCTTAGTGGCGGATGAAATTTCCGCAAGGACCGTCTTCGTTAGAGAAAAAGTAGGAATGACGCAGGCGCTATCCCCGCTGTGGATGCCGGCCTGCTCGATGTGCTCCATGATCGCGCCGATCACGGTGGTCTCGCCGTCACTGATGCAATCAACGTCCACTTCCATCGCGTCTTCGAGAAAGCGGTCGATCAGGATGGGACGGGCAGCACGCAAATCCTGTGCGCTTGGCTCCGCATTCTGCGGAGCTTCCTCCAATGTATCGGACAGAATGTCCGATACTGCGCGCGGAACGCGCGCGCTACCCAGATCAATTGCGGCAGCAACGTAGCGCCGCAAATCAGTCTCGTTATAAACGAGCTCCATGCCGCGGCCACCGAGGACGAACGATGGTCTAACGAGAACTGGATAGCCAATGCGATTGGCGATCGCGACCGCTTGTTCCATGCTGACAGCGGAGCCGTTCGGGGTCTGGCGCAAACCAAGTTTGTCGAGCATAACGGCGAAGAGCTTGCGATCTTCCGCCATTTCGATGCTCTCCGGCTGGGTGCCGAGAATGGGAACGCCGGCGGCTTTCAATCCGTCGGCGAGATTGAGGGGCGTTTGTCCGCCGAATTGCACGACTACGCCTTCGGGTTTTTCCTGATCGTAAATGTTGAGCACGTCCTCAAGCGTGAGCGGCTCAAAATAAAGCTTGTCGCTGGTGTCGTAATCGGTCGAAACCGTTTCC
>QHQU01000243.1 GCA_003219925.1 Verrucomicrobiota bacterium | reverse complement strand
AGGCTTCGAATTCGGCCGCGCAGGTATCGACCAGGCGATAGGTTGGGGTGACGTTCTGCGCGATTCGTTGCGAACGAATCGCCTTTTCCGGAACGCCTCCCGCGATCGCGAGCTGCCGATCGGAAAAGCCGAGTTTTTTGGCGCGAAGAAGGGCCGCTGGTAGCACAGGCATCTTGCCTGTGGGGCCATCGGGCGTCTCGCCCGATGCTTGATGATTCATCTGCAAGACGCGATTAACCTGCAGAATAAAGCCGTTTTCATGCAATCCAGCCTTACTTGGATTGCATTCAATGTAGTCTCGGAAATGTTGGAGCTCTTTCTCGTCACGCACG
>QHQU01000242.1 GCA_003219925.1 Verrucomicrobiota bacterium | reverse complement strand
TTCATCGCGAATTTGCCGGCAAAGTTTATTCAGCCGAAGAATGTAGCGCGTTGATTTTAAAGAAGCTCAAACTCGACGCGGAGAAGTACCTCAAGCAACCGATCACCGATGCGGTCATCACTGTTCCAGCCTACTTCAATGACGCGGAACGAACTGCAACCATCACAGCCGGCCAGCTCGCCGGTTTCAACGTTTTGCAAATTATCAACGAGCCTACTGCCGCCGCGCTCGCTTACGGTCTTGATAAACTGAACGAGGATCAGACGGTGTTCGTGTTCGACCTCGGCGGCGGAACGTTCGACGTCACGATCATGCGCATCCAGGGCCAGCACATCAACATGATCGCGACCAATGGCGATCACCGGCTCGGCGGTAAGGATTGGGACGATACCATCGTCAATCACATGGCGGAAGAATTTGACCGGCAACACGGGGAAAATCCGCTGCTTGATCTGCAAAGTTACCAGGATCTGCACACCCGGGCGTTATCCGCCAAAATCCAGCTTTCCAGCCGCATGCAGTCCGCGGTCGTTCATCATCACAATGGCAAAAGCGTCAAACTCGAAATTACACGCAATGAATTCGAGCGCCGTAGCCAGCATCTGGTCGAAAAATGCAAGACCATTTGCGAGATGGTGATGCAGGAAGCAAACATGACCTGGGACGACATCGACAAGATTTTGCTCGTCGGCGGCATGAGCCGCATGCCGATGGTCCGCTCCCTGGTCTCCCAGTTGACCAAAGCGCCGGTGATTGACGACGTGAATCCCGACGAGGCCGTAGCGAAGGGCGCCTCGATCCAGGCGATTCTTTCCTTGCTTGAAGAAGAGAAAGTCTCGGGCGAACAGGTGCTGCCGACCGACACCCGCGACCAATTTGTCGGGCGCGAAGGCGGTCTGATCCAGGTAACCAATATCACTTCCCACACCCTTGGCGTTGTGCTGTGGGATGAAGTGCACCTCGAGGAATACGTTTTCCCAATGATCCGCAAAATGACGGCGATTCCAGCGCGTGCGCGAAATTCGTTCGGCACCGCCATGTCCAATATGCAGCGTGCCGTTGTCCGGGTGGTGGAAGGCGAAAGCACGTTGCCGGGCGAATGTACGCCGCTCGGGATTTGTGACGTGGAACTTCCGGCATTCTTGCCAAAGGGTTCGCCAGTTGAGTTGACTTACGAATATAACGCTAACCAAGTTCTGGAAGTTTCGGTCGAGGCCAGTGGTAACCGCGCCAAGGTTTCCATCGAACGAAACACCGGTCTGGCGCCAAACGAGGTGGCACAGGCGGCGGCGAATCTGGGATCTCTGCGGGTTGCATGATGGCGTGAAATGCGAAGTTGTTTTTCCAACCCCCCTTCCCGACGATCCCCAAAAGTGGGATGGTTGGAATAAGTATAAATCGACCAATCCCTACGAGCGTCTTTGTCTCGACGCCGAGGAGAATCCGACTAACGAGCTGATCGAAGAACATTGCCGCGAGCTTTTGCGGTGGTGGCAGAAAAAACTGCCGCTAAAAAATCAGCCGAGCAATCCCGTTGCCCAGCTTTTGCGCGCCGGGCTGGACGAATCTTCGCGCTATTTGACGGAAGCGCGCATGGAACTGCTCGATCCCGAGCGGCGAAAAAAAGCTGATGCCGTTCTGGCCGCCGAGGCAGAGCAACAGGCGATCGCGGAATTTAACAAGGTTCTAGCCTTCTCCATCGCGGATGGCGGGCTTCGGCCGGAAGAGGAGAAAGCTCTCCAGCGTTTTGGTGCGGAGCACGGTCTCTCGGAAGAAAAAGTCCTCGAATTCATCGAAGC
>QHQU01000241.1 GCA_003219925.1 Verrucomicrobiota bacterium | reverse complement strand
GCGGAAAACTCCGGGCTCGATCCGGGGGATGCCGAGGACATGGTGGACGAGTATCTTGAAGAAATCGACCGAAAACAGATCGCCGAGATCACGAAGGGCAAGGCAAAATCCGCAACACCGGTCGGTCTGAACGGAACGAGTGCGGCCAAGGTTGCACCCAGGGTCAAGGTGGTGGAAGAACCGGTTCCCGTTATCTCCGCGCGCCCGGTGCTTTCGCTCGAACAGGAACGGAAGCGGTATCCCAACCTTAGCAATTCACTTGGCGGTCAAATGTTTCTTATTCCGTCGGGCGAATTCATCATGGGCAATCCGTTTCCGAAAGCGCCTGCGAACGAAACCCCGCATTTCCGCGTGACCATCAGTCGCTTTTATATGTCGCGTTTTCCGATCACGAACGCGCATTACGAAGCCTTTGATCCCCTTCACAAGAATAAACGCGCGCCTACAACCGGGGATCGTCATCCTGTTGTTTATGTCAGCAGTCTGGATGCGATGAAGTTTTGCCAATGGCTCAGCACCCGTGAGCGCAGAAAATATCGACTGCCGACGGAAGCGGAATGGGAATTCGCCGCCAAAGGGACCGACGGACGGAGATATCCCTGGGGCAACTTCGATAAGCGCGGCGATCTCGCCAATTTCGCCGACAAAAACACTTCCTTCGCCTGGAGCGATCGCCAGATCGACGATGGTTATGCGGAGAGTGCGCCGGTGGGTTCATTTCCACGCGGAGCCAGCCCGTTCGGGATCGAAGACATGGCGGGAAATGTCTGGGAATGGTGCAGCGATTTCTTTGAGCAATACAAGGCAGCTACCAAAGCCGATCCGCACGGACCCCCGAGT
>QHQU01000255.1 GCA_003219925.1 Verrucomicrobiota bacterium | reverse complement strand
CGCACCGGGCTCGATCGCGAGTTTTACGAAATTCTGGATATCAAAGTGCCGCACGTCACCATTCCAGTGCGGCCGGGCCGCGATCTGGCGCGCTTGATCGAAGTCGCGGCGATGGACCAAAAATTGAAGAGCCTCGGCAGTAATGCGGCGTTGGAATTCAATACAAAGCTGCTCAATTTAATGGAAAAGAAAAATCCCGATGGGATTGCTTAATCGAAAAACTGGTGCCGGCGCCTCCGCGCAGAAAGCCGAGAAGGAAATCACAATCGTGAACCGCCTCGGTTTGCATGCGCGACCTGCCGCCCTATTCGTCAAGGTTGCGAGTCGTTTTCGGGCGGAGGTGTGGGTGAAAAAGGAGACTGAAGAGGTAAATGGCAAGAGCATCATGGGCCTGATGATGCTGGCGGCGGGACAGGGATCGAAATTGCAAATTCGTTGTGAAGGACCTGATGCCGAGCGCGCGCTCGAAGAAATCGAAGAGCTTATTAAGGGACGCTTCAACGAAGATTGATCCCCACGCGGTCAACCGCGAGCGAAACACCAATCCGGCTGGGAATCGAGAAATCCTGGTGAACGTTACCCTAAGGTTTTACTACGGCAGCCGTTGATTTTCATTCGGGAATGACGGCTATCGCGGAAGACAGGCATTCTTGCCTGTGCGCCCAGCGCGTCTTTTAGCCCGCTGCGATTGGCTGGTGAAACAGGCAGGAACGCCTGTTTGGCGCACAGGCTAGAAAGCCTGTGTTCCTTTGTTGACATTCGCGCTAATCTCCCTGCGATGACTGACGAATCGGCCGAAACCCGTTTCCACGGTGTGGGTGTGTCGCCCGGGATTGCCCGCGGCAACATTCAAGTCATGCGTGACGAGCTCGAGGAAATCGACCGTTACTCAATTGCGCCGTCGCAGGTCTCAGCCGAGATCGCCCGCTTCGAATCGGCGCTGGTGCAGACGCGCATTCAGATCCTCGAAATGCAGCAAAAGATCGCGGAAGCAATCGGGACGAAAGACGCGGGAATTTTCGATGCCCATCTCCTGGTGGTGGAAGATCGCACTTTGATCGACGAGGTCTTGCGCAAACTGGAATGCGATCACCTTAACGTCGAAGCGATCTTTCATGACGTCGCGGCGAAGTACGCCGAAACTCTCGGGCAAATCGATGATCCTTATTTGCGCGAGCGCGCCCTCGACATCCAGGATGTAATGCGACGTGTCGTTCGCAATTTGCAGGGCAAGGCCCCCAAAATGATGCCCCTGCCGGGCGAAGCCCACATTCTGGTCGCCCATAATCTCACCCCCTCGGACACAGCCTCGTTGGATCGGCACCGGGTCCTCGGCATCGCAACCGATCTCGGCAGCCGCACTTCCCACACTGCGATCATGGCGCGCTCGCTTACCATCCCCGCCGCCGTCGGCCTACACGATGTCACGGAAAACGTTGAGAGCGGGGCGATGGGGTTACTGGACGGCTACACCGGGTTGCTCATCGTCAATCCATCGCCGGAAACACTGGCCTATTATGGCAAGGTCGAAGTCCGGCAATCGGAAGTTTCGAAAGAGCTCGCGGTATTGCGCGAGCGATCGGCCACGACTCTGGATGGCGATCACATTGTTTTGTCGGCAAACATTGAGTTGCCGGATGACGTTACCAGCGTCTCGGCCAACGGCGCGGAGGGAATCGGGCTGTATCGTACTGAATTTCTTTATCTCGATCGCGATTCCCTGCCGGGCGAGGAAGAGCAGTATCAGACATATCGGCGCGTCGCCGAATCGGTCCGACCACATCCGCTTATCATCCGAACATTCGATCTTGGCGGCGACAAAATCGCTGGCGGAATCGATGTGAGCGACGAGCTCAATCCTTTTTTGGGCTGGCGCGCCATCCGTTTTTGCCTCGAACATCTCGAAGTCTTTAAGCCCCAGCTGCGCGCCATCCTGCGCGCGAGCGAGCTCGGCAACGTTAAACTGATGTTTCCGATGATTTCCGGAAAAGCGGAGTTGGTTCGCGCTCTCGAGGTGGTGGACGAATGCAAAAGCGAGCTGGCGTCGGCCAAGATCCCGTTCAATGCTGAAATGCAGATCGGTGCCATGATCGAGATCCCGAGCGCGGCGATTTGCTCGGAATCACTCGCACCCGAAGTCGATTTCTTCAGCATCGGGACGAACGATTTGATTCAATACGCCATTGCCGTTGATCGTGTGAACGAGCGCATTGCGCATCTTTATGAACCATCGCATCCAGCTGTGCTGCGTTTGATCAAAATGGTGGCCGACGCGGCTCGCCAACATCAGATCTGGTTCGGTATTTGTGGCGAAATGGCGGGCGAAATCGAGCTGACGCCCCTTCTGCTCGGCCTCGGAGTGGACGAATTGAGCGTCAGCCCGGCGTTGGTGCCGCGAGTCAAATCGGCTATTCGCAATGTCTCGCGCGAGGAGTGTGAAAAATTAGTGGAGGAAGCGCTTTTGCTCGATTCGCCGGCGGCAATTCTGGAGCGCTCCCTGGAACTCGCGCGCGAACGCTACGGCGAACTGCTGGGCTAGCCGGCACTACTCCTCCTCCGTCGCTTCCGATTCCGGATCGATTTCCGGCTTCAGCCCTTCCTCTTCCATTTTGCGCAGGACATCGCTCATGTCCTCGACCTCATCCCAGACTTCCTGGCTCACATAAATGGGCGCCTTTTGTTGCGTCGCCATCGCGATGCAATCACTCGGCCGGGCATCGAGTTCGATGATTTTTTTCTGCTGCAGCTCATTCTCCGCGGCAATGATCATGCGCGCATAATAAGTCGCGTTTTTCAGATCGTTGATGA
>QHQU01000003.1 GCA_003219925.1 Verrucomicrobiota bacterium | reverse complement strand
AGGTAGCTTTCGTGAAGGACAACATTAACGAAATGATTCGCAATTTGAAAGACACCACATTGCGAAATGAAGAGCAGAACTGGTTAAAAACGAATCTCACCAGATTCACGCGCATGCTGCAAGGCCAGCGAGATTTGCTGACGGTGGGCAAATTGATTCTGTCCGAGCTCGCTCCACTGGTTTCCGCGCAACAAGGTGTCTTATATATTATGAATAGCTCGGATGAGGAACCGGAGCTCAAGCTTCTCGCAAGCTATGCAGGTCGCAACGGCGACGGAGTCAAAACTCATTTCAAACTCGGCGAGACTATGGTCGGGCAAGCGGCCTTGGAAAGGCGAAGCATTCTCCTGACGAACGTGCCCACCGACTACGTTAAAGTCAGCTCGGGTTTGGGCGAATCGCAGCCAATGAATATTGTCGTCCTTCCGATCTTGTTCGAAGGAGAGGTAAAAGCGGTGATGGAGCTCTCCTCACTCGATCGTTTCAATTCGACTCACCAAGCCTTTCTCGAACAGTTGACAGAGAGTATCGGCATTGTGCTTAACACCATTGAAGCCAACACGCGGACGGAAAATCTTCTCAAGCAATCGCAGTCCCTCGCGAGCGAACTGCAAAAAGGTCAGCAAGAATTGCAGAAAACCAACCAGGAATTGCAGGAAAAAGCGCGCTCTAATCTCGCGAAAGATCAGTTTCTCGCCATGCTCAGTCATGAATTGCGGACGCCGCTTACACCGGTGATCGCCTCGGCCTTGGAGCTGGAGGGCGAGCCGGCCTTGCCCGAGAACATTCACGAATCACTGCATATGATTCGCCGCAATGTCGAGTTAGAGGCGCGGCTGATCGACGATCTGCTTGATTTAACACGCGTTAGCAAAGGCAAAGTTCAACTCAATTTCGAAGTCGTTGACGCCCACAGCCTCTTACACAACGCTCTGGAAATTTATCAGAGTGAAATTGTCCGGAAGCAGTTAACACTCCGACTGGATCTGGCCGCGCAAAAGGTGCATCTCCGCGCCGACCCGGCGCGATTGCAGCAGATCTTTTGGAACCTGATCAATAACGCGGTGAAGTTTACCCCCAAAGACGGGCAAATTCATATCTCGACGGGCAATGATTCGGACGAACAATTCCATGTAGAGATCGCCGACACCGGACTTGGAATTGAGCCGGAGACTCTGCCAAAGATCTTCGATGCGTTCGAACAGGGTAACAGAACGCAGTTCGGTGGTCTGGGTCTCGGTTTGGCGATCAGCAAAACGCTGGTCGAAGCGCACAAGGGATCGATTAGGGCAGAAAGCGCTGGCCGTAATAAGGGCACCAAGTTCAGCCTCGCTTTCCCCACCTGCCAAAAGCCGGACCGAGATGCGGTGCCGACCGTTAGACGCCAGGTTTCGCAGCGTCAAAGCATGCGCATTCTGCTGGTCGAGGATCATGAAGATACTAACAGGTCGCTGACCAACCTACTGCGGCGGCGCGGATACTATGTGCAATCCGCTGCGAGTCTCCAGTCCGCACTCGAGTTAAGTGCCAAAGAAGAGTTTGATGTGTTGATTAGCGATTTAGGTTTGCCAGATGGGAGCGGAATTGAGCTAATGCAGAAACTGAGCTCTGCCCGCCCGCTCGTTGGAATCGCTCTGACGGGTTTTGGGATGGAAGAAGATATCCGAAAGACCCGCGAGGCCGGATTCAAGTATCATCTCGTCAAACCGATTGATCTGACTAAACTCGATCAGCTTATTCAACAAAGCGTCGCCACGGATTCGCCCGTGTAAAGCGCGTTACCAAAAACGCTAAAGCACGAATATACATCTTCCAACCGCATTTACCTGGGAGAAAGCTACTTGCACCGTTAGCTCAATTGGCAGAGCAGCTGACTCTTAACCATCGGAACCTAGAGGCAAACTGGCCGACGCTACCGAAGACACTACGAATTCGGAGCGCGGAGTTGATTTCGGTCGCTAACGCCGTTTTAAAGCAGCTTAGGCCAGACCGTAAACGCGCACCGGCTTCTGTTTCCCCTTTAATCTCCGCTCTCCGAGATCAATGAAATTTTCACTTGTGGCAAGATGTTCGCGGAAATCGGCTGAAAACAAAATCTGGCGATCCAGTTCTTTCATGAGCGATTCGAGACGGAAAACGGTGTTAACAGCATCTCCAATGATAGTGGCGTCGCGCTGAGCATCGAGGCCGACATTGCCGCACGTGACTACGCCGTAATGAAGCGCAACGCCGACCCGAAACGGCTGGCCGTCGCTCCATTTCACAGTTGCAGCAAGCGCGAGCAATTCGCGCGCGATCCGCAGCGTAGCGGCGCAATCGGCGCCATCCGACTCGCAACCGCCCCAGTAGGCAAGGAGTGCATCGCCGATGAACTTATCGACGATGCCGCCGTTTTTGTGCACGAGGTTTCCCGCTTCGCGGAACCAGACGCCAAGATGCTGGGCAAGATCGGAACTAGGGATTTTTTCCGCCATGGTACTGAAACCGCGAATGTCGCAGACCAACAATGCGACGGATCGAATGGCGGCGGCCGTGCTATCGATGGAGCCAGCAACAGTGGGTTCGAGCTGAGCCGTAGAAAAATCCTCCTCGATCTGCTCGAAGCGCAGCTCATTATGAGCAATCCGGATTCGCGCGCCTTCGCTCAATGTTGTCGGCATCACCACGCGCTGGTCATCGACGAAGGTGCCGTTGCGACTCCCGAGATCGATGAGTTGATAACGATATCCGTCGTGACAGCGAAGAACAGCATGCTGACGGGAGACGAGTGGGCTGCCGTGCAGGCAAATGGTGTTGTCGCTCGTGCGTCCGATAGTGGCTGTATTGCCAATAATGAGCTCGAACGGCTCGCCGACGCTAGGCGTGACCTGAAGTCTGGCAGGCATAAGGGTGAGTCGGATTATCTGATATCGAATCGCGCGCGACAAGGCCGCGTTGTTGGGCGACGAATAGTCGTTATAATTGGCCCCGTCGATGCCGGAGACAATCAGCTTCGATCATTATCAAACCCTCACTCGTGAGGATGGCTCGCCCGTCGAGCTCGGCCGCGGCGCGATGGGAATCACGTATAAGGCGTTCGACACAAACCTGCGGGTGAATGTCGCGCTTAAGGTGATCAACTCAAAGTTGCTCGAGAGCACCGTCGCGCAGCAGCGCTTCCTGCGCGAGGCGCGGGCGGCAGCGCAGTTGCGTCATCCCAATGTCGCTTCCGTTTTCCATCTCGGGACCAGCGGCAACGCCTTTTACTACGCTATGGAATTTGTCGATGGCGAAACGCTTGAATCGTTCATTCGACGCGAGGGACCGGTGAGTCCTGTGATGGCGCTGCGGATCACATTACAGGTCACGCGCGCTCTCGCCGCCGCGACAAGACATCACCTCGTTCATCGCGATATCAAACCGGCGAATCTGATGCTTGTGAAAGACGATGACGATTTCTTGGTGAAGGTCATCGATTTCGGTCTCGCCAAATCAATCAAACATACGGATGACGAGGATCTGGCAACGCTTTCAATGGGAGGTTTTGTCGGCACAGCTCACTTCGCCAGTCCGGAGCAGCTCGAGGAAAAGGAAATCGATGTGCGCTCCGACATCTATTCGCTGGGTGTGACGCTTTGGTACATGCTGGCCGGACAGGTGCCGTTTGGTGGCTCGCTCGCGCAAGTGATGAGCCAGCACCTTCACAAGCCCCCACCGCTGGAACGATTACAAAATGTGCCGGCGTGTTTGCGTGCGCTCGTGGCGCAGATGATCGAAAAAAATCCGCTCAAGCGCCCGCAGACCCCGGTCGAACTTCGCGTTGCAATCGAGAAATGCCTCGCCCAACTCGCATCGGAACAGAATTCTCCTGCGCCGATAGACGAAGCACGTGCTGAAATTCAGCACCAGCGGCGCAGCCCTCCAAACGTAGCTAGAGCGATCCTCTGGTCGATAGCAGCCGTTGTCGTGTTGCTCGGGTTCGGCGCGCTGCTATTGTTCAAACGCAATTGGCCGACAGGAGTCCGCGCGCCGCGGAGCGCCGTGACTTCGCCATTTTCGGCACCTGTTGCAAGCAGCGTGCCGCTGGTCGTGCAATCCGTCTCGCCCGGATCCGCTCCGGCATCGCCAAGCGGAGCTCCGTTACCGGAAGACCAGGAGGCTCAGCGTAGGGCGATTGCGGAAGCGCAGAAATATGAAGCCGCGCAGGATTGGCCGGCGGCGGTGACGGCTTATGTGCGGCTGCAAAAAAATTTCCCAAAAAACGACTTCGGACGAGTCAACCTCGAATTGTTGCTCACCAAATTGCGCTCCGAAGGAACCGTGCGCGAAGACAATTTTGAAGCGCTGCGCGGCCCGGTGACCGAGGCCGCAAAGATCGAGACAGTGAGTGCAATGGAGATGCTAGGTGATTTTCTGCGCCAGCGCGATCCAAAAGCTTCCTTCGATTGGCTTTGCGCGGCAGCCGCACGTGGGCGCGCGCATGCGATGACAGAGGTGGGTCTGCGTTTTTCCAATGGTGCGGGGGTTGATCGCGACTTCGTGAAAGCCGCCCAGTGGTTCGAACAGGGACGCGCAGCGGGCGACGTGGCCGCGGGAATGTTACTGGCGGAGTGCTATCTGCTCGGCAAAGGCGTAAGTAAAAATTCAACGAAAGCGGTCGCGCTTTTGCAGAACGCCGCGTCGGCGAATGACCCGCGCGCGATGGATCGGCTAGCAAATTGTTACCACAAAGGCATCGGAACTGACCGCAATGATCGCGAGGCTTTCCGCCTCTACAGTGCGGCGTCGAGATTGAATTATCTCGATTCGATGGGCAATCTCGGCGTGCTTTACCTCACAAGCGACGAAACGGATCTCGGCAAAGACCAGGCGAAGCGAACAGAAAAAGCGGTGAGTCTTTTCCGCGACGGCGCCAGACAGAACAATGCCCTGTGCATGTATTTGTATGCGCGTTGTCTAGAGGCTGGTACTGGCGTGAGCGCCGACGCCCAGGAAGCAGCCGTGTGGTATCGACGCGCTGCGAACAGCGGCAATCCCGCTGCTCAGGAATGGTGCCGGCAACACAACCTTGACCCGGAATCGAATCCGTCGCCGTGATTTTCGTGACGACAAGCTAAGCAAATGTCTTGCAACCGGAAAGCGTGTAACTCTAGACTCGCAACTTATGAGAATTGTAACTCTCAAAACTTCGTCGCTCTTGGCGGCAGTGTCCATCGTTGTCGGTTGCGCTGATCTCACCCCATTACAGAATGCCGGGATATTCGGCGCCGCGGGAGGCGCAACCGCAGGAGGAATCGCGCGCGCCACCGGCGCGAGCACCGGCCAATCGGTCGCCATCGGAGCGGCGACGGGCGCGGCAATCGCGGCCGTCACTTATATCATCGCAAAACACCAAGCAACGGAGCGTCAGCAGCGCATTGCAAACGAGCGGGCCCAGCGCGCCTACGCCGAACGCAAGAGCCAATTAAAAGCGCGGAGAACCCGCTACATCGCCGTCGACACCGTCAAAGATGAGCATACTTCACCGGGGGCAAAGAAAAGCGTGATGATCTGGGACACCCAATCCCAAGAGGTGGTAGGGAACAACGTCTACGACGTGAAGAGCCCACCGCCAGTTGGTTCGACCGCGAAGTTCGACACCTACTCCGCCGAGTACGTCGGGTCGGGCGGGTAAGCCTTGGCAGCGCTCAGCCCGCGACGCTTATTCGGTTTTGGCTCGTGGGCTTCTCGATTAGCGCTACTCCCCAATGCCGTGATTCCCAATCTACGTTGCTATCGGCGCTATGGCCACGGAATGTTTGGATGCCACAGCACGGCCGGTGGCGAGACTGGCCCATGCTTGGAGAGTCTACTTATGGTGTAGAGTTATCCCTGGCGCAGTCAAAACCAGTGCCTATCACGCTGGTGATTTTGAATCGGACCCTTAAGTATGTAGGAGGCGCTTACTCGAACCTAAATGGCGCTGGTATCGAGTAGGCTTGATGTAACTCTTTACCACGATCCTGCTCTGGGAAATCAGGCGGTGTTACCAAATTAGCTACGACACGATAGGATACGAACATAATTAGAGCATGGAACTCAACGCCGTTGACTTTATTAAAACGCTCGGCGTGACGTTCGCGGCGTTATTCCCGATTGTGAATCCGCTCGGCTGTGCCCCGATCTTCTTTGGCCTAACCCGGAACTATCCGCAGTCTGCGCAAAAGGTTTTGGCGCACAAGATCGCGGCTTATGGATTTGTCCTGCTGATTGTTTCGTCGCTCTTCGGGAGTGAAATCCTCGCCTTCTTCGGCATTTCTCTGTTCGTTGTGCAGATCGCGGGAGGTTTGGTCGTGGCGATAACGGGCTGGAATCTCCTTAATCAGCCAGCCGATGACTCTTCTCAAAAAGTGCAACCGGGCACGCTCGAGGACGCTCTCCAGCACGCGTTCTTTCCGCTGACTCTTCCGCTCACGGTCGGCCCGGGTGGCATTTCGGTCGCCATCACACTAGGCGCTCATTTGCGATATCAGGCTGGTCCCGGCTTTGAACATGGCTATCCACGTCATTTTATCGCGGCGGCTGGCGGCATGCTTCTCGTCTGTTTTCTCGTCGTAGTTTGCTGTGGTAATGCGGCGCGGTTGGTGCGGATTCTGGGTCAATCAGGCACAAGCATTCTGACGCGCCTCTCTGCCTTTATCCTTCTGGCGATCGGCATCCAGATCCTATGGACTGGCTTGAGCGTTGGCATCCCGCAAATGCTCGGGCCCGCCGCGCATTGAGATTTATTCCGCCGTGCTTCTGCAATCCGGTTGGCGGGCAACAGATTCTCGAATCGAACCAGCAGTATACGGAAGGCACTCTTATAATCGATTTTGTCGACAGCAAAACGCACAAACTGGTTTTCCGCGGTCTCGGTCAGGCCGCGGTCGGCTCAACCGAGAGGAATGCGGCTGCTGTGCAGGAAGCCGTCAACAAAATTGTCGCCGCCTATCCGGGATAAGAACTCGTAAGCGAATTTCTCCAACAGAGCCTGGCGCGCGCCGGCTCAGGTAGTCGAATCCATCGAAATGAAGAAACCGGGCTTTGCGAAAAATGTTTTGTCTGGTCCCGTCGATGGAAGGCGCCCTGAAACGCACGCGCCAATAATTCCGATCAACGGGCGGAGGATGTAGATAAAACTTCCGCGTTGTCGAGCGAAAGGGTATGAGTAACTTCCGATCCCGCCTGAGCAAATGCTACCAGAAAGCGTCACTTTATGCTACCACTTCCGCTACAACCTTTGGCAGCATGAAAATACACGCTTCATTAGCATTTACCTGGGAAAAGGCACTTTGCACCGTTAGCTCAATTGGCAGAGCAGCTGACTCTTAATCAGCGGGTTGCAGGTTCGATTCCTGCACGGTGCATTCTTCGGCCTGTTCAGTTCGACGACGGTGTTTAGCGTCCCCAACGTGGAACGCGTCCGTTCCATTCCTCGTAAGAGGCTCCGGCGCTGATATGAATTCTGTCGTTTCCTACTTCACCGAAGATGTATCCTTGCAGATAATCACCACCGAACTTGCCACTCGAGTGGCCATACAAAAAACCCACTTCGCCGGTGACATAATCAAAATTCGGCCGCACATCGAATAGCCGATTGGACGAATCCTTGGCCGCTGTTTCCGGAAGGCGCGCTACGGGCGATTCTATCGCAGGTGAAAAAGGGAGGAAACTTGGCGGAGTTGTTCCCACCAAATTAAACGTGGTCGCTAAAGAAAAAACGTCTCGATTTGAAAACGGCAGCCCGAATACGGGATTGTCCAAGCTGTTGAATAGAGTCGGTTGTAAAAGAACCGAACCATTGTTCGCCGCGGCCATGCTCCGCAACTGGGCGAGCGTGAACGGGCCGCCATGCACGGAGGGGGAACCGGAGGCTTGCTCGGCCGCCAGCGAGAAACAAAGACCAAGAAAAACGACGACAGGAAGAAGTCCGCGCTTAGTCATAAGATAACTCACAGCCAAAAGACCACGAGCGCCAGTGAAATTTTGAGGTGCGACGTGCTCCATCAAGGTGAAACCCTGATGGTTGGATAAAGTCGCGGGCCCTGTTTTGCTCATTTTGGACAATTTTCGTTGATTCCATTTGAGATTTGAATTTTAGATTTGGCTAAGATCCGTTAGCCGACATACCGCTGCGCAATCGGCATCCGGCGGCCGACCCCGAATGCGCGGCTCGTTACTTTCAGGCCGGGGGCGGCCTGGGCGCGTTTGTATTCATTGAGATCGACGCGACGTTGCACCCACCGCACCGTCTTTTCGTCGAACCCCTGCGCGACGATTTCTGCCACACTCAGATTGTCTTCGACATGCAATCGCAGAATCGCATCCAGCACATCATAAGGCGGAAGGGTGTCCTGGTCTTTCTGGTTCGGACGCAATTCCGCGCTCGGAGGTTTTTCAATGGTGGACGCCGGAATAATCTCGCCTTTACCCGCCCGCGACGCCTCTGAGTTGATAAAGCGCGCCAACTCGTAAATCATAGTCTTCGGCACATCGCTGATAACGGCGAGCCCACCGGCCATGTCGCCGTAAATTGTACAGTAACCGACCGCCAATTCGCTTTTGTTGCCGGTTGAGAGAACAAGGTGACCGAATTTGTTTGAGAGTGCCATCAACGTCATGCCACGCAACCGCGCCTGCATGTTTTCTTCCGTCGCATCCTCGGTTCGCCCAGCAAAAACTTCTTTGAATTGCGCTTTGAAAACTGCGAAAGCGTCGGCGATCGGAATTTCCAGACATTGAATCCGGAGATTCTTTGCCAGGGCCAGCGCATCGAGAATGCTGCCGCGCGAAGAAAATTGGCTGGGCATGGAAACGCCGGTGACATTGTTGGGGCCCAGCGCATCCACTGCAATCGCCGCCACGACAGCGGAATCAATTCCACCGCTCAATCCGAGCACGGCACTTTTGAAACCGCACTTGGCCAGATAATCGCGCAAACCCAGGCGCAAGGCGGAGTAAAGTTCCTGAACAATATCAGCTGAAGGGATCTCCGAAGCTTGGACACTCTCGGAATCAACGATTACGCTGGCCTCTTCGAAAGCTGGGAGTTGGGCGAGTAGTTGACCGCGCGCATTCACCGCGATGGAGTTGCCATCAAAGACAAGTTGGTCATTTCCACCGACGGCGTTGCAATAAAAAATCGGGCGCTGATAGGTGCCAGCTAATCCCGAAATCATTTCTCGCCGGACCGCTGGTTTGCGGAGGCTGAAGGGCGACGCGCTCACATTCAAAATCATTTCCGCTTCTTGAGCGACGAGTGCGCGCACTGGATCGACATCGTAAAACGGACGCGGCAAATAACGTTCCGTCCAAATATCTTCGCAGATGGTGACACCAATGCGATGTCCGCGGAATTTCAGCGGCGCAATTTCGCGAGCTGGCTCAAAGTAACGATCCTCATCAAAGACGTCGTAGGTGGGGAGAAGTGACTTGTGAGTTTTCTGCAACGGCTCTCCTGCTTGAAGCAATGCCGCAGCATTATGAAAAGGTTTACCGCGGCCTTCGTTGCGATCAACGAAACCGACCAGCAATGCTGGTTTGTTCAGCCTTTTTTGCAGCTCGTCGAGCACGGCCAGGTTTTCCGGAACGAAGCGCGATTTGAAGACAAGATCCTGTGGTGGATATCCAGTCACCGCCAGTTCTGGGGCAATCACGATATCAGCCCCCGCGCGAGCGAGTTGATCGTAGGCACCGGCGATCTTCTCGAAATTGCCGCGCAAATCGCCGACGGTCGGATTAATTTGAGCGAAACCAATCTTCATCCGCGCAATTAAGTTATGCGCGGTGCAGAGAGCGGCAAGAATTTCGCCTACTTCTTTTCGCTTCCCATGACGGTGCGATGTTCGTAACCGCCATTCAGGGCCTTATCGGCGCCTTCCACGAAAACCTTGGCCCATTGGATCAGGCAGGCGGCAGCGAAACCCGCAACCATACAGATAATTACTTTTTGGATAAAGGTCGCGTGCATCTCCTCTTTAAGAGCACGTGAAGTGCCATGGTTAAGATTGGAATCGGGCGATGCCGGAAATCGATCCGCCTCGGCCGCTGGGTCTTACAATCGTGATACGGCTCGACAAAACGGTGCTAAAGTTCTGCCCTTCTTACCAAAATCCCCATTGGCGGGTCTGCATTATCCACAAACCAAGGAGTAAATTGGTTACGGCATGGGCGAGAACGCACGAAGCCAAACTTTGGGTGCGATAGGCAACAACGTTGTAAAGCGCGCCTGTGATAAACGCGGCCGGCCAATCGGGGCGCGAATGACTAAAGGTAAACGCAACAGTCACGACGGCGAAAGAGAGCCAGTTAAATTTGCCAAATGGAACTCGCTCGAAATGTTCGTCGATAACAAAGCGAAGCAGGAAACCGCGCCAGAAAACTTCTTCCACCAGCGGAACGACGACAACAAGACGAAGGAAACGAAAAAGAATCGTCGACCAATAAGTAGCAGAGTTGCTCTCAAGCAGTGTCGGGTCGAAGCCAACAGGACGTGGCGCGAAGTTAAGGAAATATTGCGGCGCGATCCAGATGCCAAAAACGGCCACCGCGACCAACAAGGTAAACGCGACCTTTTTCAGTCGATGAAATTGGTAGCAGCGACGAAACCAAAGCAGGAGCGCGCCACAGAGGATAGTCTGCGCCGGATAAATCCAGAACTCGGCATGACGCCGGAAAAATATTTGGCCGCGGGCCGTGAGGAATTGGCAAAGCGCGAGCAAAGCCAGGAACAAAACCATTGGCAGGACGTGGGCCAGGAGTTGCCGGCGATGAGATTGCATTTCGGTTTTCGAAACGGAATTGTTATTTTCCCACCATGCCTGAGGAAAAGGAGACCGGCGCGGAGGCGCTGGCGCGCGCGCTCGAGCTGGAGCTGGCGCAGAAGCGACTGCACTGGCAACGCGGCCGCGAAAAATATCGAACGCTGCGCGTTCTAAGTTTCGGTTTTCTGTTCATCGTTATTCTTGCGGGGCTAATTGCATTGTTCTTTTTCTTCTCACGCACCAACGAAGTGCGCGAACAACGTCCTCAACCTTCGCCGGGGACAGAAGAGTCCCCACATTAAGATCGGCTCGCGACCGAGGTAAAGACTCGATCGGCCGCGTTGTAGATACGGCGCCGCGTCGCTTTGCCGAATTGACACCGCGCAAGGCGCATCCTGACCGGAACACAGACTTCCAAGTCTGTGCACCCAGAAGAGTTTTACTCCGCTGAAGTTTTGGTGGAAAGAACAGCGGAGAAAATCCCCGCTGGTCGCACAGGCCACAGGCCTGTGTTCCACTCGCACGCTGTAGCCACGGCTAACATACGCGAATATTATCCGGCAAAAATTCTACCGAACTGAATCAGCGGCCGAGTGGCTTCGAACCGTTGGGGAACCGCCCTGCCGTTGAATGATGACAAAGGTGTTGTTGTCTCCATATTGCGCCCACGGCCCGTGAGGGACCTTTTCAAAGTCCACAAAACACCAGTCGGTGACGTCGGTGTCACCGAGCCCGAGAAAATCACGCACCGCGGGTGATACATCGAGGCCGGCGCCCTTGTTTAGGTTTGGTTTGGGCCGCTCGTTGCCAAAAACGTATTGCCAATGATCGGTGCGAAAAGGACCGGCATCTTCCCATTGCGCGTAGGCCACGCGATCGCCTTTGCGGATTGCGACCCAGCGGCCTTTACATGTGCTAACGGCTGGACCCTGATAGGCCTCCTTGAACCATGGAACGACCTGGGACGCTTCCGACCGATGACCGGTCGAGGCTTTGTCGTTATAGGGCAGAGCGCAATAAAAAGGATTCTGTTTCGGAACGAAATTCGCCGGAATGTAACCAACACGGTGGGCGCGATCCGGGTTGTCGAATCCACCGTAATTCCGGGTCCAATTTTTGTCCCACGAACTCGAACGATTTGGGACAGGATTGTTCCCGCTCGGTTGCTCACCGATCCAGAAAACGGTCGTCACAATTTCCTTCTTCCATGGATACCCTTCCGCGTGCCGGGGCGGTTCCTCTCGCGCCGAAACAAATACCGTACCCATTTGCAGCATTGAAAACGAATCCTCCGAATTGCGATCGGATTTCTTGCTCATCTTTTCCTGATCCGGCAAAATTTTCGCCGGCGCGGAGTGAGTGAAGAAAGAAGTGATCGAGGAAATGATCACCGCGAGCGTGTGAGTAAAAGTTCCGGGCTTCATCACTTTCCTGGGGTTGGTGGCGAAAAAGCTTTCTCTCTCATAAGAATCGATCTAACCGCGCGAAATGCGTGCCGCCTCGGACAACCAGGCTAACGCCGTGCAACCGTCAACTGCGCCTTCTCGACGAGCTTTTTCTCCTCCGGCAACAGATTCGCTTTTTCGCCCAAATCAAGAAATTTCGCCGCGCGCGAGAAATCACCAATGTTCGCCAGGAGGACGCCGTAGTACGCGGCAATTTGCGGTCGTTCCAACTCCGCTTCGGAAAAACCAGCAAGCGCTTGCAACGCTTTTTTCACGTCGCCTTGGAGATAAAGTGAAAAAGCATAAGTGGCCGCGTAGTCCGGATTCTTCGGCTCCTGTTCATAGACCTCCCGCGCCGCGCGATACGCCTGGTCCGGGTTCAAGTTTAGAAGCAGCGAGATTTGCGCAAGATTGTTACGCACGGATCGATCGGTGGGCCGCACTTTCTCGAGATGGACTAGCACCCGATAAAGCTCCTGCGTATCGCGTCGGCTGGCATAGAAGTCGTAAAGCATCCGCAAAGTTTTCTCGGCATTGATTGGATCTTTCGCCGCCAGCCACCACAAATCGACCGCTTCACTTTGCCAGCCCCATTTGCGAGCCAGGTCGGCTAATCCAAAAATTTGTTCTGGACGCGTACCAACCTTAGCGACCGCTTCCTTCCATTGCTGACCTGATTCCTGCAACTGGCCCAACTCACGCAGCGCCCGCGCGGCCAGTGCATTTCGCATATATTCAAAAGCATCCCACTTCGTTCCCACGCAAAATTTGCGTAATCCCTCCCAGTCGCTGGTCGCCATGAAGGCCTCCGCCAGATTGAGCGGAGTCGTTCGTTTTACCAACAATGTCGGTGGCAGTGTTTTCATCCACACCACCGCTGCGGCGGACATTTTTTGTGAATTCATCCACCCAATTAACGCACCGATCTTCACGGCGTCGTCGCTCGCGTCTTTCTTCAATTGCTCGAGCAACGATTGCGTTTCGGCATCGTTAGCAGCCTTCAAGATCGAAAGCAAAAGGAGACGATCGGAGAAATCGCGGTTGAACAGACTATCAAGGTCGCGGGCGTACTCGAGCGCGCGGGTTATTTGATTACGACGCAACGCATCGTCGGCCAAACGGTGCATGGCATCCCGACGAAGAGATCTATCGTCAGACAGATCGAGCAATTCGCGCACGCCGACTTCGTGGGTCCCAAAGTCGTTAGCCGCAACGTGGAGTGTTGCCAGTGCCAAATTATATTTTTTGTCTTGTGGATCGCGTCGTTTGGCTTCCAGCAACTCCTTCTCGTACCCAACCAGATCGTGCCTGATGAGGGCAACATCACCCCGCAGCGCGTGATAATCTGCCGTTTCTTTAGCTGGCGCCGGCATGGCATCAAGTGCTTTGCTCGCGCTGTCGGCATCGCCGAACCGAACGGCACAATGTGCCCAGGCACTGAGATCACCCTCAGCGTTCTTGCTCAATTCAGTTACTCGTCGCCAAAACTCGATCGCTCTGCGCAAACCTACACTCTCGGCCGAACGCGCGATCACACGCATTGCGTCGGCGTTTTCCGGACTTAGCTCCAACACGTGTTGGGCATCGAGACTGGCGTGTTTATAATCGCCCTCGTTAATGAGAGTATTTGCCTCGGCTAGCAAGCGTCGCACTTGCCACGCGCGAAATGCACTCGAACCGAAATAGCCGACGGCCCCAAGAAGCAGAATCAATCCAAGAACGCTGAGAAAAATCTTCAGGAGCGAACGCTCGATCTTCTCATTCAACCCCAGCACGATGGGAGCTTTGCGATGGGACTGCCGAAGTCAATCTACGGTAGGAGTAAATCCGCGCGGCATCATCAATTTGCGCTATCGTCGGGCTCATGACGAAATCGCGATGGATCGTTCTCTTCGCCCTTCTTGCGATCAGCAGAAATTCTGGTGCGCAAACCCCCACTCCATCTGCCGCTCCCCCGCAAACCATGCGAGTGGCGTTTTGGAATATTCAATGGTTTCCCGGCCGACACCCCAATGCCTCGGTGGCGTCGGAACGGGCGCAAATCGCGTCGGTTCATCGAGACATTCGCCGGATCAATGCAGATGTGATCGGAATGGAAGAGGTGCGTGATTATGACAATGCAACCATTGCCGTCTCGCCCCTCACCGGCTTCAAGGTTGACGTTGTTTCGGATTTTCCGCCGCGAGAAGGTCAGGATGTCGGGCAGCAGGTCGCAATTGCCAGTCGTATCTCGCCGCTGAGCGCCTGGTTCGAAACGTGGAACCCAAATGGACCACTCGTGCCACCGCGTGGGTTTGCCTTTGCTGCCTACGAAGTCGCGCCGCGCCATGTCCTGCTCGTTTACGCGATCCATTTGAAGAGTAATCGCGGCGAAATCGCCGAGGACATCGCCATTCGGGAGGAATCGATGCAACAACTGGTCGCACACATCCACGAGATGAACGAGGCTTATGGAAAACTCGGAAGCGTAAGCTGCGTTGTCGGCGGTGATTTCAACACCGCGCCGGATGATCCACGTTTCGCCGACGAAACAACAACGCGGACCTTACGCGACAACGGCTTTCTCTGGTGCTGGGAAAATATTCCTTTCGCTCAGCGCATCAGTTTGCCCGCCGACAAACTTTTCCCGGCAGCTTGTTTCGATCACATCTTTGTGCGGAACGCCAAAATAAATTCAGCGCGGGTGATCGAAACCTCCAGGCGATCTAGTGATCACAACGCCATTTTCGCGGAACTGCAACTGTAGCGGCGGCCAGCGACCGCAGCCACAACTCAGTCGAGAAATTTTCCTGGGTTTAGAATATTGTTTGGATCGAGAGCGCGCTTGAGCGTCTGATGAAGGCCCCGCGCAACTTCGCTGCTGGCTTCCGGCCACCAGCGCTTCTTCGCCAGCCCGATTCCATGTTCGCCGGTAATGACTCCGCCCCACGCCAGCACCTGGGCGAACAGTTCATCGAGCACTCCTCGCACTTTTTCGCGTACGGCAGCTTCGCGATTGTAGCGATCCGCCATGAGGTTGACGTGAATATTCCCGTCTCCGGCGTGACCGAAACAGGCGATCGGAAATCCTGAGCGCTCGGAGAGTGCCTCGGCAAATGCAATTAGATCTACCAGACGGCTGCGCGGAACAACGATGTCTTCGTTCAATTTCGTCAGCCCGGTCGCGCGCAGTGAATTGCTGAATTGGCGACGGAGCGCCCAAAGCTTCTCGCAGTCTGTTTCATTCGTGGCGATCTCAAGCGCGGTCGGTTTTCGGCTCTGAATCAGATCGCGCATCTTCTGCATTTCCGCACCTACCGCTTGATCCTGTCCGTCGAGATCAACGAGCAAGTGCGCGTTACCGGATGGAACGTGTGCGGCTCCCGAATCTTGTCGCGCCGCTTCGAGGGTAAATTTGTCTGCGATCTCGAGGGAAGAGGGCAAAAATCCAGCGGCGAAAATTTGCTGAACCATTGCCGCTGCCTCGGACATGCTATTGAAGGACGCTGATAGGGTCGCGCGTGCCGGAGGCAGCGGCAGAAGCTTGACCGTGATCTCGGTGACAATGCCCAACATTCCTTCCGACCCGACAAACAACCCGATTAGATCGAAGCCGGTCTTATTTTTGTGAACACGCCCACCCGTGCGAAGCACGTCACTGTTCGCTAGAACGACCTCAAGACCAGTAATGTAATTGCGGGTAACGCCATATTTGAGACAACGTGGGCCGCCGGCATTGGTGGCAACATTTCCGCCAATTGTGCAATGTTCGAAGCTTGCCGGATCGGGTGGATAAAACAGCTTCTCCTCGCGAGCCGCCCGTTTCAGCTCACCCGTAATCACTCCGGGCTCAACGATTGCAATTGCATCGGCAAAACTTACTTCCTTGATTTGATTCATCCGCACGAGAGAGAGGGCGATCCCCCTCCGAACCGGGACGCAACTGCCGACATAGCCGTACCCGGCCCCCCGGGCGGTTACGGGAATTTTATTCTCGTTAGCAAATCGCAGCAGTTTTTTAACCTCATCGCTCGAGCGGGCGAAGACGACGACTTCTGGTGTTTCGTGAGCGAACCATTTGTCGCCGCTATGGTCGGCCAATGTTTGTGGATCGTCAGCTACGGCATCGTTGCCTAGCAAACGTCGCAGTTCGGATGCAATTCCCATCTCATGGTGAGCTTTGCCGCAGCAGCGCTGTAGGGCAAGCGCTACAATCTCTCAGCGAGAAATGACAATCCGGTAGTGGTGCGAGCGTTCGTCCATTCGGGTAAGGAGCGCTTCTGCCTTTGGATAAATCACCGGCTTGCTTTCATCCATACCGGCGAACTCCTTCACCGCCTCCATCGAATCGAATCGTAACAAGGTCACAAATTCGGTTTCGTTTCCATCTTCGTGAATGAACAATTCTGCGCCCCGATAGCCCTTGATGTTGCGCCGTGCGATACCGGGGAAAATTTCATCACGCAGCATGTCTTCATAAGCCTTTGCCTTTTCCGGCTTGGTCCAGCCATGCCAAATACGTGCGATCATATGACCTCGTTTATTTCGCCTCATGCTCGTAGCCGTAATCGTAAGAATATGATTACCGGTAGCAGAAGAAATCTTACATTCCCATAATCTGGTAGCCGCCATCGACATAGATGACTTGTCCAGTAATACCAGCTGCGCCGTCGCTCGCGAGAAAAACCCCAGTCGCGCCCAATTCCGCCGGCTCACAGCTTCGCTTCAAGGGCGCCCGTTCCTGGTAATGTTTCAGCATCGACATGAAACCGCTGATGCCACGCGCTGCCAGGGTGTTGACTGGGCCGGCAGAAATACAATTCACTCGGATTTTCTTCGGCCCGAGGTCGTAGGCAAGATAACGAGTACTGGCTTCGAGGGAGGCTTTGGCTACGCCCATGACGTTGTAATGCGGCACGACTTTCTCAGCGCCGTAGTAGGTCATCGCGACAATGCTTCCGCCATTCGTCATTAAAGGTGCAGCTTCCCGCGCCAGCGCGACAAGCGAATAAGCGCTGATGTCGTGGGCGACTCGAAACGCTTCGCGGGTAGTGCTCACGAAATCGCCTTCGAGCGCTTCCTTAGGAGCGAATGCGACGGAGTGCAGAAGCAAATCGACGCGTTCGGTCTGCCCGCGCACTTCTTGGAAAAATCTTGCGATCTCTTCGTCGCTCGAAACGTCACAGGGAAAGAGCGGCACGTTTTCGCCGAATTCGCCGACTAGGTCCGCGACGTTTTCCTTTAGGCGCTCGCCTTGATAATTAAAAATTAATCGGGCACCCGCTGCCGCCCACGCCTTCGCAATCGCCCAGGCGATGCTGCGCTTGTTTGCCACGCCAAAAACGACACCGACTTTTTCGGACAGGACTTGTGAGGTCATACCCGGGGCATCATAGCAAGATTTCCTGTTTCGGGTAGCGCACGCGTCTCGCGTGCTGGTTTCGGCGTCTCGCCGAAACAATCTTCGATAAAGTTCGCGATTGCGTGGACGCGCTCGCCAGACACGCGAGACGCGTGCGCTACCCGATCCGCAGAAATTCTGCGATTACGTGGATTTCAGAATGTGTTTGATTCCGCGAATAGGAATGACAACCCAGTCAGGTCGATGGTTTAGTTCATAACCGATTTCGTAGACCGCTTTGTCCAGCAGGTAGGCTTCGAGCGCAATACGCAGGTCGGCTTCGTTCCGCGGAATAAAAAGGGCGTCGGTCGTGGCAGCGAGATAGCTTTGGAGAAATGTGCTACTCATCTCGCGATACCAGACGTCAGCCCATTTCTCTAGAAACGGAACGTCTTCCTGTCGCATCGCTCGCTGCCAAAGCGCGCTGTAGGCGGCGTATTGAAACGAGCGCATCATCCCGGCAACATCCCGCAGGGCCGAGCGTTTCAATTTCCGTTCACCGAGCGGGCGCGCGGGTTCGCCTTCGAAATCAAGAAAAATAAAATCGCGACCGGTATGAAGGGCCTGACCAAGATGAAAATCGCCATGAATGCGAATCTTATGCGCGGCCGACCGTTGCTCGAGGAGACGGCGCTCCTGCGCGAGAATTTGCTTCTCGGCCGCGAGGACTTCCTCAGCTTCAGCGCGAAACGCTTCCGGCAGATCATCTAATTTCTTTCGGAGCAATTCGAAAGCGCGCCGCGAGGATGCCCGCATCGATTGCACCACGCTGCGCTGCGCCATGGCATTAAATGGCTCGGGCGCGAACGCGGGATCGTCCGTCTCCGAGGCAAGCGCGCGATGCAATTCCCCGGTGCGCTGACCAAGTAACCGGGCTTTCTCCGGGTAAATGCCGCCGACCAATTCTTGAATGAGTTGGGTTGAGCCAATTGCATTCAGGTCAGCTTTACGGGACAAAACGCGCTCGTAATAACTGCCGACGGAATCGAGCGTAAACCTCCAGGCGTCGCCTTCGTTTGGAATCGCAGCCTGAATGAGCGCGAGCACCACTGTATTCTTTCCAGAGCGATATTCGAGCGTTCCGGCAAACGCTGGCACATTGGGAAACTTCGCGCGCTCGGTCAGGAATCGCGTGATCTCAACATCGGGATTAATCCCCTCCTCCAGTTTCCGGAAGATTTTCAAAAAATATTGTGTGCCAAAGAGGATCGAGGAATTGCTTTGCTCCCCTCTCATGACGCTCGAATTCGCGCTCAAATCCTCAGCCGCCGCGAATTGAGCGGTCGCCGAGCCAACGATCTCCCCGCGTCGCGCCCGCAATTTTCGTTGCTCGCGAATGATGCGATAAATTTCCCCGCGATAGTCGGGATCGAAGGTCGCGTCGTGCAAAATGGCCTTGCTGTCAGCGAATTCGGCGATAACAGCATGTTGGGCCTCGCGGGAAATTCGGTGCGTGTTTTCATCGCGCCCGATTTGCAGCGGCAGGGTATAAATTTCTGAAGCGCCTTCAGTGTAGTTCACTTCAATGAGGACATGGCGCGCGCCAGCCGGGTGGGACGAAATCAGGGGATCGTCCACGATTCGGAGTTCCCGAATCGTGCGCGCTTTCGCGCCAAACCATCGGCAACCAGTGAGGTAACTCGGAAGAATGGTGCGCTCGAGATCGCGCCGTGACGAACCGGAAAGGAGCTCTGAAAATCCCGGCACCGATGCGATGGTAGGTGTTTTCATGCGTTTCCGTGCGCGGGTTGCCGCCGAGGGAGACTGCAATACAAACCAGTAATGCGCGTGCGGCCCGAGCGTAAGAAGATAACGCGATCTTCGGACGGCGGGAAATCGATTGCGGCTAAAAACTTCCATCGGAATACAGCCGGAAAATTTCGCAAGATCGAGTTCCACCGGCTGAGCGAAGCGGGACAGATTCACCACAACCAGAATGGTTTCGTCTTCGGTGCGGCGCAGAAATGCCAGCACCTTGGGATTTTCCGGGAACAAAAATTCGAGCGAGCCGCGGGAAAAAGCCTTGTAATTTTTTCGCATGGCGATGACGCGCCGCATCCACCACAGCAACGATGAGAGATTCTTCTGCTGATTTTCCACGTTGATCGCTTCGTAGTGATATTCCGGATCAATCGTAATCGGCAGATAAAGCTGCTGCGGATTCGCCTTGGAAAATCCTGCGTTGCGATCGGCGCTCCATTGCATCGGGGTGCGACAGCCGTTGCGATCGCCGAGATAAAAATTGTCGCCCATTCCGATTTCATCGCCGTAATAGAGCACTGGCGTGCCAGGCATTGAAAAAAGGAGAATATTGAGCAGCTCAATTTTGCGACGGCTGTTTACGAGCAACGGTGCCAGCCGCCGGCGAATGCCAAGATTGATGCGTGCAGTTGGATCGTTGGCGTAAACGCGCCACATGTAATCGCGCTCCTCATCCGTCACCATCTCGAGCGTAAGCTCGTCGTGATTGCGCAGGAACATGGCCCACTGACAGTTATCCGGGATCGCGGGCGTCTGTTCGAGGATGTCGATGATGGGAAAGCGATCTTCCATCTGCAGCGCCATGAACATTCGAGGCATGAGCGGGAAGTGAAAATTCATGTGCGATTCGTCGCCGTTACCGAAGTAGGCGACGGCATCTTCCGGCCATTGGTTCGCTTCTGCCAGAAGCATACGACCACTGAAGTGCGCGTCGATGTGCGCGCGTAATTTTTTCAAATAGACGTGCGTCTCCGGAAGGTTTTCGCAGTTCGTCCCTTCGCGCTCGTAGAGGTAGGGGATGGCATCGAGCCGCACGCCGTCAACGCCAAGCTTGAGCCAGAAATCGCAGACCCGTTCGACCACTTCGTGCACCGCGGGGTTGTCGAAATTCAAATCGGGCTGATGCGAATAGAAGCGATGCCAGTAATATGATTTCGCGATCGGATCCCACGACCAGTTTGACGTTTCAAAATCCTTGAAGATGATGCGCGCATCCTTGTATTTTTCCGGATTATCGCTCCAGACGTACACTTCACGTTCCGGCGAGCCCGTGGGAGCGCGACGCGATTTTTGGAACCAGGGATTTTGATCGGAGGTGGATGTCGTAGCCGTCATCCTTCAAGGGCGACGGATAAAAAGGCAGCAGCCAGATCGCAGTGATCCCGAGTTCCTGGAGATAATCGAGCTTCTCGATCAGTCCGCGAAAATCGCCGATACCGTCCGCGTCACTGTCGTGAAATGTCTTCACGTGCAGCTCGTAGATGATTGCATCCTTATACCAAAGCGAATCGGACATTGTCTGGGACTTTAGGCGCGATGCTGTAAGCGACGCAATGGGGAGTTGCACGTGTCATCTCGCACGTCCCGGGGATGCACCCCGGATCTTTCAACTCTTCAGACAGAGAGTTGTGGCGCATCATGGAGGCCCTGATCGCCGTGTCGTGTGGCCAGGCAACGCTCCCGGTTGCAAAATTGGGCGACCAAAGATTGATCTGCGCGCGTTTCATGACGAGTTGTGAGAGAATGAAGCGCTGCCGATGACTGTGTTGGAGACGCATTATCACAGAAGGAATTGTTAACTAAAGTCGCAATCGCACAAGGCCTGTGAAATCACAAAAGCCACCACCGCAAGGGGATGAGGAATCAGAAGTGCTCGATCTGTCGCGGAGGTCGGCATCTCCATTGCCATCGGGCGGGCCAAGCGACCTCGAATTGATGGAGGGCATTCAGCGAGAAGACCCAGAAGCTTTGTCGCTGCTTTACGATCGCTATAACGGCATTCTGAAAGCGCTGATCCTACGGGTGGTCCACAACGAAGCGGAGGCAGACGACTTGCTGCAGGAGATATTCATGGAGATTTGGAACCAGGCCAAAAACTTCTCGGCCCAGAGAGGCAAACCCCTTGGCTGGATGGTAACGCTGGCGCGTCGCCGCGCAATCGACGGTTTGCGTAAAAAGCAAGCTTATGTCCGAGCAGAGGAGCGTTTACAACAGGAGACTGAACAACAGCCCGATGCCTGGGTCCACAATTCGACGGAGCAAGAAATTCTCGATGGCGACCGGGGCGTTTTGATCCGGCGGGTCATCGGAGTGCTCCCGCCTGCGCAACAACAAGCCATCGAACTATCATTTTTTCGCGGGATGAGTCAGCGCGAAATCGCCGCAAAAACGAATACACCACTGGGCACTGTGAAAACGCGCCTGGAATTAGGCCTCAAGAAGATTTACGACGGCCTGAAGGAGCTACGCGATGAGCTTTGAGGAATTTCAAAACCGCGCCCGCCTCTTCGTTGTCGGTGCGCTCGAGCCGGACGAAATGGCGGAATTCGAAAACGCGCGCCGCGAATTTGGTGAAAAAGCCGAGGCTTTCATCAGTGAATGCTACTCGCTGAGCGAGGCTTTTGCCTTGAGTTTGAAGCCGGCAAAAGCCTCCGATCAGATCAAAGCGCGATTGATGGAAATGGTGAAGAACCGGCCAGCGCATTAACAGGGCATCGCGCTTCAAGTGTTTCCTTCCATCTCGCGCAAGATAAATTCCTGAAGAAAGCCGTAAAAGTTGACCTGAAACAGACTCAAATCGCGCCGACTGCCCAGCGGCGAGCGATAATGGTCGCACAATTCGTGATCGCTAAATTGATAGGTGGCGGCGATTGCTAGCCGCGCCTGGTTCAACGCGCTTAGCCATGCGTCTGTGTGAGCCAACGGAATCCGCAGGGTACAATTGGCGAATGGCTTATCGGTGCATTGCAACTGTTGCAAATCCTGCCGCACCGTTTCCGTGGCCGATTGAAAAAGACGCCGCAGTTCCGGAACGACGTAAACTTTCCACTCGGAACACAAATCCTTTTCCTCTGGCGCCGCGGGCGCACTGAAAAGACGCTCTTCCGCCGCTGGAGAATCATTTGGCTGCGCGCTTTCCGGGACCTGCCTGAGCAACTCCGCCAAAAAAGGATCAAGCTCGCGAATCTCGAGGGCTTGATCCTGTCGGCAGATTTCCATCACACGGTTTTCTCAATGGTCGCGAGCAGGAGGTAACCATGCAGTTGTTGCACATAGAGCTCGGCCCTTTCTCGGACGCCGCTCCACAAAATTGATCGGCCGTTATTATGTACTTCCAACATGTGCTTTTCCGCTCTTTCTCGTGGATAACCAAAAACGCGCTGAAACACCATTGTCACATAACTCATCAGGTTCACAGGGTCATTGTGCACAATAACATTCCATGGCATTTCGATCTCTTGTTTGGTTGCTTCCTCCTTTTCAATCGTCGGTGCTTCCAGTGTCGCGCGGGGAAAATCGATTACCAGCGTGGCGGCGAATTTTGCCTCGTGTTTTCGGAGCAGCTGGCTCATAGAAAAAGTTACCACGCGGCCTTGTTCCTTCAAACGCTCAGGCCGCCAGGCTCCCTTCTCATTAACACCGGCCTTTAGGCCGGTGCACGCGCAGCACGGTCGCAAAGAAAGCCGTTTCAACGGCTCTACTCATTTCTACCAAGGCAAGCCACCGCCGAAATGCAGGGGCATTGACGGCAAGCCGTCAAAACGCCTCGTGTCCATTTCTTGCGGTGAGGCACCCGCCTGAAGGCCGGTGTTAATAAGAGTACGATCGACAGCCAGCGGTGCCTACCGGTTCGCGCCGGACCAACTTCCGTCGACCTCACACAAGGAAAAGAACAATTTCCTTTGCAATTGCAGCATCTGTTTCCGCTGGCGCGGCGCAACGTCATTGAATCCCGCGAGATGCAGCAATCCATGCAACAGATAAAGCCGAATTTCACCAGCGAGAGAGCTGCGAAACACTTTCGCTTGTCGCGCGGCCGTCTCGACGCTGATCACGATTTCACCGTGCCGAAAGGTGAGCACGTCGGTAGGGCCAGCCAGGCCGCAAAATTCTTGGTGTAGAGTCGCCATTCGTCGGTCGCTCACGATTAACACCGCGATCTCGGGCACGGACCCAATCTCGGCTCGCGGTCGCTTATGTTCCCAGACGAGAGCGGAGGCGGTGTTCGCGAAACGCTGCAGGCTGCCCGTAGAAACCCGAAGGGTTCGCTGAACATTTCGTACTTCGATCGGCGGCGGCAGGCGATGTCTCATTCGCGCCGGGCATTCAATGATTTCAGCAGGGCATAAAGCTGCTCCAATCGAGGCATTGCTGTTCCTCCGGTTCGAGCACGACGTAGCGGTTCGCCCCAGATAGCTTCGACTTCGAGAGCGCGCCCGGCTTCAAAATCCAGTAGAGTCGATGGCTTGTAAGCGCCCATCGTTTCGGTGCGCTTCATATGTTCGACTGCAACATCTGCCGGCAAATTGTAGCCACAGCTCTTTGCTCCGTCGATTACTTCAT
>QHQU01000002.1 GCA_003219925.1 Verrucomicrobiota bacterium | reverse complement strand
GCGATTGGCAGATCGAAGTAAAGCGCGCCGACCGCCCATATGGTTGCCAGTAGACAGACTAACCCGCCGAGTGAAACAAGAACCAATCGGGATACTCTCCGCATCATGCCAACCGGGCTTTCATTGTTGATTGAGCCGGCGCGGCGGGTGATATCGCTCAAACCAGGATCTAAATCGGGTGCGGTTCTTCGCGCATCGACCCCGATTTGGTGTGCGGCGGCAGATTCGGATCGAGGAAACCGAGTGCGTGAGGCGGTTTGATCACGCGCACACCGGCGGCGCGTTGTTGCTCTATAATCTGATCGCGAAACGCCTGCACGCGGGTCCAATGGACCTTCGGCCGAAAATGATGTTCCGCGTGGTAACCGTTGTAAAACCAGGTCCAATTGTAGAGCTTGTCGTAGCTGCTTACGCCCCAGGCGAGCGGCTCGTCCGGATTGCCGCCATAATGCCGGTAATACCCATTTAGGTAGGAAAGGCTGTGACCAAAGTAGTAAAACGGAAGAAGGAAACAAATGTAACGCCAGTTGAGGACGCCAAGAATGACAAAGGTGGCCACAAAGAGCGTGAGTTCCAGGACACCCCAGAAAGCCTCCCGTGGATCTTTGCGCTTCAGTTCCTGGAACACGGTCTTCGGATCCTCGCGGAAGAAGCTGAAGAAGGCGTATTTGAACGGGTGCTCTGCGTCTCCGTCGTGGCCGTGCTTGTAAATCGAAATCCAGTCCACCGTCTCTCCATGTTGGTCGGGCAGGTCGGCATTGCCCTTGTGATGCTGCATGTGGATGCATTCATAAAAGACCTGGCTGAAACCGACCGTGATCGACTCCAGGATGCTAATTAATCGATTTAGCACCGGCGAACGGAAATAGGGACTGTGAATGAAGTTGTGGGAGATGCCATTGATGTTCCACGAGATGCTGATGGAGTAGATCAGACCGAGAATGATCATCACCCAGAGCGGCACCCGCGGGAAAAGGTAAAACATCACAAAGAAGTAAGCGCAATGCAGAAGGCCGGCAGCGACCGGGATCGCGTCCCAGCGCGTGTGCGCAAACAGTTTCGAATCAGTGGTGATTCGTTCGACGACGATCGAATTTGTTTTCATGGCAACGATATGCTCGTTCGGGTTGCTAAGGTGTCGAGTCTCCTTGCTTAGTCGTTAGGATGTTGAAACCGGATGCGCTCCGAGTGTGACCGCTGACTGGGGCATCGCTCAGGACCAAGGTTGTCCCCGGTGTGATCAATACTCGAACGTCGGCGAGGAACTGCGGAGCTATCGCGTTGCTAGGCATTCAGGTTATCGGGATTGAGCGTTTAGTTTGAGAATCCGGTGGACCTCGGCGATGGCTTGCGGGTTAAGAGGTGAGCCGTGATTGCAGGGCGCGATAAATTCGCTCCTGGCACCATCGAGATGGCTGCTCCAGTAAGGGACGACGCCATCGCTGCTGTTGGGACTATCACCACGTCCCCGATCGCCTAAGATCGTGTAATACGGAATGCCGGGGGTGATCGGGACCTTGTTGATTGCAACGACGAAACGGTTATTCGGGGCCAGCGTGTCGATACTGTTCGGAAAACGCTTCAGCTGAAGGGCCGCCGGATCAGGCGTAGCCGCTTGGCGGATGGTCTGACCGATGGTGATCAGCTGGCTCGGCGTTTTCACCAGCATCGATCCGATGCGGCCGATCCAGTTTCTGGCCAGGTCACTGCCGCGATGCGGAGTGGACATAAAAATCACGCGCCCGATTTCCGGTCGATGCTTGAGAATGATTGCCTGCTCGAGGAGGCGTTTACTGTCGGCCGGCAACTCTGTCTCTGCTGGCGGCTTTCCGAAGGCCTCGAGCCAGAGTTTGTTCCCGGTGTCGGTGATGAGAGTTCGGCTGATGCATCCACCCATGCTATGACCGATGAGCACCATCTTTCTGCGCAACGGAAATTTCTTTTCGATGGCGTCGAGTTCCTGGCGGAGGATGAGCGCGCTATAGGGATAGGGATAACCGCTGGGGTAACTGTAAAACCAAAATTGATAGTTGCGCCGGAGATCCTTGTCGCCGACCAAATCGTTTAGCAATGGCACCCACGTGGCCGGCGTGTCCATCAGGCCATGGATGACCAGCACGACTTTTTTTTCTGGATGGTAAGGCCCCATCCGGGCGACCCGGAAGGTGGAGGCGTATTCCTGCGGACGCAGGAGTCGGACAAACCCAAGCTTTTGCGGTTTTTCATGGGCCAGTAACATTGCCAGGGCCGCGGTGTAATTCGCCGCCAAAGGATAAGTATGACCTTCCACGCTCACCGTTTCCGTGGCCAACGGATCCTTGATTGAGAGAACGCAACGCGACCCTTCAAATTCCGCGACACCTGTGACGCCGTAATAAATTGCGGGCGGCATGAAAAACTCCGCCGCTTTCTCCGCGGTCACGTGACGGACGGCCACGAGCGGTGCGCCGATTCCGTCCCGTCTCACATCTTCCTTCACATAAGTGCCGTGATACCTCAGTTGATCGGTCGGGATCAAATCGTACAAGGCCGGGTTCTGCTCCGGCTTGGAGGGATCGTTTCTTCCGATGAGAGTCAACCCGCTGCTCGCACCCAAACGCAACGCTTGCGTCCAGGGATCGAGCTTGGCTTCGCGGATTACGGAAAAGATGCCCGCAACAGCGAAATTGTAGCAGCGCCGTGCTTCTGGATTCGCCGGGTTGCGCTCAAGTTCGTGCAATGAATCACGCGCCGCATCCACATAGGCCTCGAGCGCGGCCTGTGGCTGCGACCGCTCCAACGCCTGAGCGCGATCGATCCTCTGTGCGATGGCTTGATTCGTCCCAGAGGTGGCCTGGAATCGAGCTGGGGATTTTTCTGAAACAACCGCGATTTGGCTGCAACCAGCGACAATGGCGGCAAGTAGAAGAACTGCTGAATTCTTAAAACGCTCAGACTTCATTATGATCTGCCTTTTATTGCTTTTGAAAATGCCCGCGGGATTAAATTGGGAGTTTGGCTACGAGTTCTCTCGCTTTCAAGATTCGAGCAGCCCATAGTAGTAGCAGAACTCCGCTTCCGACGAAGTTTTAATTATGAATTCAAGATTTACGTCTGTCGTCAGGTTCTTTTTATTGGTTGCGGTTGGTTTCTCAATTTGCATAAGCAGTCGGCCTGCTCTGGCGAGCAAGTCGCAGACTGGTCGGCTGGTTGTGCAAAGGTCGCCCACATTTGGCAGCAAGACGTACCTGCAGCTCTGGATCGACGGTAACAAAGTCGCCAATATTGGGCCGGGACAAGGCTATGATGAATCGATTCCGGCAGGACATCACGTTTTGGCCGTGAACTACACCCCCAGAACACGGCACCAGCCAACCTCAATGCGTCTGGCAGTGCGTCCGGGCGAGACGTATGCATTCACAGCCATTCGAGAATCCGATCAAGGGGTGAGTTTTCGGCAGTCAAATCGTATTCCTCCATAAAAGAGCGATCTCCTGCTTGAGAGCACCGCGACCGAGCTAACCAGCATCGCCCTGGTGCTGGGCTGTTCTCTTCCTTCAGCGGCACCTAGCCCTGCCGAAACGCCTGTTCGTCCGCTCCTGGAGTTATGAATTTCCCTGAATCCTGGAGGTTTCGAGAACACGATAGACTAGAAGAAGTGGGAGCGGCACTTCACCAAAGACCGGGGAAAAGGCGAGAGCGGACCGAGGCGGCGTAACGTGGCCATCCGTTATGCTGAGAGAGTAATCGCTCCTCGGCATGGATACGGTAGACGAGAGCTGCCCAACCGATCAATACCAACAGTAGCGTGACAAGATTCCATTCCTCCAGGTTATAGCCTATGTCTGCCAGAATGTACGAGAGATACATTGGGTGGCGGACGAATCTGTAAGGTCCACTGGTGGCCAGACCTCTCACCGCCGGACGGACCCCAAATAATCTCCCCAAAGTAAGAAGTGTAACAAGACTCAGACCAGCCGCGAAGGTTACTAACGCGAGGCCGCCTCCAGGCCATGCCACATAGCCAGGCGACTCGCGAAGACAGATGACTTGGGCGTAGGGATAAGCGTAAGCGATGATAACCGCCGTGCTCGACGCTATGGAATAATCCCAAGCCGTCGGATTGGGGCGCGAGACGGCGATCCCCAGAACCACCAGATGTTGCAGGACGTAGATCCAGTCCGCGATCGTGAACGTGGGTGTCAGTGGAAACAGAATCACCAACTCCGTTGCTGTGACGCAGAAGAGGAGGAGATTGGCAAATCGTCGTCCAAACATTTCAGAGGCATGCGGGATCACTTGAGTCGTTGAGCAGCTTTCTGAATTCTCGGTGAAGGTCGAGGCCAGCGCACATGCGTCACTATGATCGAGCCCGAAACTTAGCGATGCAGCGTGCCCGCAATCCCAAATCGATCAGGCGTAAGCTGTGCCAAATCTGTCTCCGTGCCCAGAAGGTTACCCGTTCAAAGTCGTACGCGTTAGGCCAGCGCCTTTCGAGCAGGAATGCTTGCGCACGCCAGTCCTCTGATGCTTTTATTTTGTCGACCAAAACGATTTTCGATGGCCTATGGCGCGCGGTAACCTGCTTAAGATGCGGATAAGAAAAGTGGATGGCACGGCCAAAGCGTAATGCGCTGCTATTTTGTCGCTTGCCTGCTGGTGGTCTTTCTGCTCCATTTCCCGTCGCTAATTCAATCACGCATGAAGTGTTTAACGATTCTCGCCCTCTCCATCTCCATCTTAACTGCGTCGGCGGCAATGGAGAGACCGTCATTCCACACAAAGGGCACGCCGACCGGTAAGCCAACCGGTCCGCTAAAACCGGGCGAATACTGGTGGCATCCTCAAATTTCGCCCCAAGGTCCCCTTATGATCCTTATCAGCATTCCGGAGCAGACGATGCACGTCTATCGCAACGGGATTCTCATCGGCCGCTCGAGCGTGAGCACCGGCTCGAAGAGCCATGACACCCCGGGCGGCGTCTTCACCATTCTGGAGAAGCAGCAAAGCTATCGCTCGAAGAAATATGACAACGCGCCGATGCCGAACATGCAGCGACTCACTTGGACCGGCATCGCCATGCACTCCGGGCAGCTTCCGGGCTACGCTGCCAGCCACGGCTGTGTTCGTCTTCCTTATGATTTCTCTCAGTTGCTCTTCTCCACAACCAATAGCGGCGGTACGGTCATCATCGGTGATGGCAAAACGCCAGTACCGCGCCTTGCCTCAAATCCGGGTCTGATCCTAGCGCCGACGGATTTCACACCGGAGATGCTGCATGCGCTGGGCAAGAACGATTACGATTGGCATCCCGAGCGAAGCCCGGAGGGGCCGATCACGATTGTGCTCAGCTCAGCCGATCACGCGATGTATGTCTATCGCAACGGTAATCCGATTGGACGAGCCGCGGTTGAGATCAGCAGCCGCGGTCTAACCGGGGGTGATCGTCTCGGTAACCACGTATTCACGATGCTCGAAGGAACTACTGGAAAGCCTAGCCGATTCACCCCTAAACACGAAGAGGCGCGATGGATGCGGGTGACCAACGAAGGGCGCTCTGTCGATGCCGAGACTTTGGCGTCGAGATTGCGCTTTAGTCCGGACTTCGCTGACAAGCTCGCTAATGAACTTAAGCCGGGAACAACTGTGATCGTCACGGATTATCCCGTAGTGCGGAAGCCGAAATCTGATTCCACGTATTTCGCGGTCAATTGAAGCCGGCCCGTATGCGTCCGCTTCTGTAGGTGCTAGGCGACGTGACTGAGCACGCTGCATCGCTGACGAACGCAGACGGCATGCGACGGTGTTGCCCCTAAGTCCTATTGGCGACCCGATTCGGACAGTGGCACAATTGATCTAACTTCGTATCACCATGAAATGTCCGGCCTGTTGCTCGGAGATCGACGATCGATCCTATCGCTGCACGGAATGCCATCGCATCTGCTCGTATAAGCGGCTCTGCTGGCGATACCGCTACATCGTTTTTGGGATCGTCGCGCTGATCGGATTTTGGACGGTCAGGGGGTATGTCGGGCGATGGTTTGCGAACGATTATGATGAGCTGCCCGAGGGTGCGCTGGTCTCTGATGCGACGACACTGAGCTGGCTTGGGCTAACGGACAAAGGATGGTTTTGCGAGGAGCCGCATTACAAGGGCAGCTTGTTGCATCTGCGGCACAAGGTCTTTCAGGCCAAGGACGTGATCGTTCTCGTTCACGGGTTCACCGGCGATTACGTCAGCACCTGGGGCAAGCCGAAGGTTTTGCTCGACGATCCTCGCTTCAATCGAAACTACGACTTTGTCTTTTACGGCTTCAAAACAACGTTCTATCGCGACCTGCCGGCGTTCGAGGCAGAAGCGGCCAAGCTCGATCGCATACTGACCCACCTGGACGAGGATTACAAAAGCATTACGATCGTGACCCACAGCAACGGCGGACTGGTCGCGATGCGCACCCTTCTCAACCGGGCAAAAGATTTTCCGGCAAAACAACCTCATAAGATTCACCGAATCGTGATGTTCACCCCGCTCACCGAAAACGTGTCGCTGACGGGACAGGCCGACATCCTGAAGCTGCTCGGCAAGCAGAGCACCGATGTCGCGCAAATGCAGGCCAACACTTCCTCGAAGCTCGTCAGTGTGAAGGAGGACTTGAAAGCTTTGCTTGCTCCGCAGGACCCGTTAGCCAAGGCGCGTGCAGAGGCTTTCATGAAAGATGTGGCGGAACATATTTATATCATCAATGCCGAGGGCGACAAACTGGTGGACGTCGGTCCTAACGGCGAAAAGATCGTGAGCGACACGGTGCGAATGCTAAGCCAGCTGCCAACCCTCGGCGCGCCTCGGCTGGTGACTCTTCGCTACAGTGACATCGGTGGATCGGAGGAAGATGCGCGCGCGAAAAAAAGTGGTGTGAGAAATCCCGCCTACGCCCACAGCGTCGTGGTGAAAATGGGGTCGCAACAGGATTTCTCTTTCTTCGATCATTTCGAGGAGTTGCTCTTCGATCGCATCGGCACGCCGCCGCGAAATTCTGCTGCCAATGTCGAACAGATCCGACAAAGCACCCAGGAGCGGATCCAGGATACAATTTTCGAGATGAACAAGTTTGTGGTGGACAAGAACCCGATGGTCGGCCTTGCCTGGAAGGACATTTCCGACGCCGTCCAGGCGAAGTTCAAGGACGTCCCGGAGCCGGATCGGACAAAGCAGGTCGAAGACCTCACCAGGCAGACGTACTATGTTTATATCTTTCTCAGTTTGTATGCACGAATGGACGATCTGCGAAGCCGCGGAATTCTCTCGCCTAACGATGAAATGATCCTCGGATGGAAACGATCCTGGCTTCCGAACCTGATGAACTCGGAGCTCGGCCGTTGGATGCTCGATAACAAATTAATGGAGTATTACTCCGAGCCGATGATCAAGGACCTGCGCGAAGCCGCGGGTGCAACCGGGAGTTCGCCAACGCCACCAGCGCGCACTCGTTAACTTGGAACCGTCGCACGACCAGCAATGAAATGTCCGGCTTGTTGCTCGGAGATTGACGATCGATCGTATCGCTGCAGGGAATGCCACGGGATCTGTTCTTATCGGCGGCTTTGCTGGCGATATCGCTACATCGTTTTTGGGATCGTCGCGCTGATCGGATTCTGGACGATCAAGGGGTATGTCAGGCGATGGTACGCGAACGATTATGACAAGCTTCCGGAGGGCGCGCTAGTCTCTGATGCGACGACGCTGAGCTGGCTTGGGCTAAGGGATAAAGGATGGTTTTGCGAGGAGCCGCATTACAAGGGCAGGCTGTTGCATCTGCGGCACAAGGTTTTTCAGTCGAAGGACGTGATCATTTTCGTCCACGGATTTATCGGCGATTACGTCAACACCTGGGGCAAGCCGGAGGTCCTGCTCGACGATCCCCGGTTCAATCGGAACTACGACTTCGTCTTTTATGGCTTCAAGACGGCGCTTTTTGGCGACGTGCCCGCCTTCGATGAGGAAGCGGCCAAGCTCGATCGCATGCTGACGCACTTGGAGGAGGATTACAAAAGTATTACGATCGTGACTCACAGCAAGGGTGGACTGCTCGCGATGCGCACCCTTCTCAACCGGGCAAAAGATTTTCCGAGCAAACAACCTTACAAAATTCACCGGATCGTCATGTTCACGCCGCTCACCGAAAACGTGTCGCTGGCAGGCCAGCCCAAACTTGTGAAGCTGCTCGGCGAGGAAAGCGCGGATATCGCTCAGATGCAGGCCAGTACTTACTCGGAGCTCGGAAGGGTGAAAGAGGATTTGAAAGCTTTGCTTGACGCGCAGGACCCGTTAACTGCGGCGCGCAAGGAGGCTTTCATGAAAGATGTGGCGGAACATCTCTACATCATCAATGCCGAGCGCGATGAAGTGGTGGATGTCGGGCCTAACGGCGAAAAGATCGTCAGTGAAGCGCAGCGAAAACTAAGTCAGCTGCCAACTCTCGGCCCGCCTCGGCTTGTTACGCTTCGCTACAGCGACATCGGGGGATCGGAGGAAGACTCGCGCGAAACAAAGAATGGCGTGAGAGATCCCTCCTATGCCCACGGCATCGTGGTGAAAATGGGTGGGCAACAGGAGTTCTCTTTCTTCGATCATTTCGAGGAGTTGCTCTTCGATCGCATCGGCACGCCGCCGCGAAATTCCGCTGCCAATGTGGAACAGACCCGACAAACCACCAATGACCGGATCGACAATACAGTCTTCGAAATGAACAAGTTCGTGGTCGATAAGAATCCTATGGTCGGGCTCGCCTGGCGCAACATCTCCGACGCTGTCCAGGCAAAATTCAGAGATCTCCCGGAGCCCGCCCGGCAAAAGCAGATAGAAGACTTCACCAAGCAGACGTACTATGTTTATATCTTTCTCGACTTGTATGCGCGGATGGATGATCTGCGAAGCCGCGGGATCATGTCGCCTAACGATGAAATGATTGTGGAATGGAAACACGACTGGCTTCCAAACCTGATGGGCTCAGAGATCGGAAAGTGGATGCTCGAAAATAATCTGACGGAGTACTACTCCGAACAGATGAACAAGGACTTACAGGAGGCGGCGACGAGCAAGGGGGGCAGGTAAGCACGGGTTTGGACTTCCAAGGGTCTGCTTAATCATGGTCTCAGGATAACAAGCCGCCTGCTAGTCGCCCGGCAGCTCTTCCCGGATCAGATACGAGCATACGCCATTAGCCCGGAGGGCCTTCCCGATTCCCGTAATAGGCTTGAAATTCGGCGCGATCGACCAACCGCGCGAGAAAGGCGATTCGGTTTCGCGGTTTTGAAGCAGCCGAGTTTATCCTGGTTACTCAGGGCGAAGCCGTCGGCTCAGCCTCCGCGCCTTCTTCATCCTCGGGCCAATCATCGTCGGTCACTTTCCATGTCTTGTCGGGGTTAAAGGAATCCATCGCCTGAAAGGTCTTCAGGGTGTCTGGTCCGAGATCCTTCTCAAAAACGACGCCATCGGGCCCGACCATGAACGTTTTCACTCCGGTCACGCGATATTCTGCTGGCGCGGCCGCAAGGCCGAACCCGCCAAGCATGGCGCCTCCGACGACGAAATCTGTTTCACCTCCGGCTGCAGCCGGACCTTGCTTTTTCAGCACTTTGAAATAGTAACCGCGATACGGTTTGTCCTTGTCGCTGTAGCCTTGCTCCAAAGCCTCGGCGACATTCTCGCCAACCGGGCCGCCCCAGGTTCCATCAGGATTTTTCCAAGCCAGACCATCGTGTTTTCCGGGGGTGCTGATGATCTTCTGCGCATACTGATTTACTTTGGAATCATCATGCTTCTCCTGCGCATATTCCTTCTGGGCATCATCGAACCCGCGACAGATCGTGATCGCATCGAGCTCATTCGTGCCTATACGGCGGTTTAGAATTTCTTCCTTCCCAACCTTTGTATCGAACACCCACTTACCCTTGCGTTTTACAATCGGAATCGGCAGTGGGAAGTCATCCTTCCCGACTTCGATAATGGCGTGGTCGCCCTTCTGTTCGAGTGAACTCTTTTCCTTTGCTTTCTCCGCAAAGGCAACCGCGCGGTTCTTGTCCTGCACTGGATCTTCCGAAGCGATAAGGTCCTCGCTTTCGGGTCCAAGGATTTCCTGCAACGCGGCCGTATCGAATGACGCAGCCGCCTGCACCAGCGCATCGGCAGCCTCTTTGGGGCTGGCGAATTGCTTTTGATTGGCCGGCGGCGTCGCGGACGCATCAGCCTTTGGTTCCGCCGCTGTCGCGAATGCTGCCGTCGCGAGGGTGACGATCACAATTGTGGAAGTGATTTGAAGAGTCTTGACCGGGTTCATCATGTTTAATTTTGAGATCATAATCTTGTTCCTCCTACCTTCTGCCGCCGCCGCCGCCGCCGCGACCACCACCACCACCACCACCACCACCGCGACTACCACCGCCACGACTGCCGCCATAGCTTCCGCCGCCGCGGCTGTACCCGGAGCCGCCGCCCATGCTCTTGCCGCCTCTGCTGCTGCTTGCTCGAGCATAATTCCCGTCGCGACCGCCTCCGCCACTGCCGAAGGCACCCCCATGTGAACTTGCACCAGAAGGAACGCTGCGATTGCCAACCTTGTTGGCACCGCCGGCCCCGCTGGGACGCGTCGCCGGCTTCGTGCTCGGTCTTGAAGCACTCCCACCACCGGCACCGCCCGGCTTTCCAACACCGCCGGCGCCCCC
>QHQU01000001.1 GCA_003219925.1 Verrucomicrobiota bacterium | reverse complement strand
CGCGAAATTTTGCCGCCACGGAGCGAGCCAAAATGGTGGAGTTTCTGCAGGATTGCGAAGTCGCGATTCTGGACGCGCAATATACCGACGAGGAATATGCGGGACACATCGGGTGGGGACACAGTCCATTCAGCAGCGTGGTCGGGCTTGCGCTCGATGCGAATGTGAAAAGGGTTTTGCTTTTCCATCACGACCCCAGTCATGACGATGACATGATCGATCGAATGGTGGAACAGGCGCGGGAACTGGTTAGGAAAAGCGGGAAAGCCATGGTGATTGAAGGGGCCCGCGAAGGCGCTGAGATCTTGCTGGAGGCAGAGTCACCGGCAGTTGCCCGAACTCATCGCAATTAGCGATAAGATTAAAGGGAACGAGTGCCGAGCGGATCTTATCGTCCGGGTGTGTGCGTTGGAGGCGTTTTCGACTGGCCACGCAGGCCCCAGAACAGGTCGCCAGTCATGACGTAGGTGATCATGGCAACCAGCATCAGAAACACCGCAACCCAAAAAATCCAGCTGTGGTGCACACGCTTCCAGCGAGGACGATGAGGATGAGCATCGTGGTGCTCGTGATCATGCCTGGCCTCGTTCATGGGTTCCTACGGAAATTAAGAATTAGGAAGGAAGAAGTAAGAATTTCGGCGGAGCCTGCAGAAGATCCCCACGGATTGCTTCTCAAAACAGCGTGATCGTTCCGTTAGTATACGTGCCGATTCGGACCCAACTAAAAGTTCCATTTACTTGACGCACCGCCCAGAAATCAAAGTCGGCGCTGAGACGATCGCCGGCAGTGTCGAGCGCAGTTGAGCCGGTGACGCCGCTGTAGGCGTTGGCGGCATCAACGAACGCCGACTTGAAACTCGAGAAGTCTTTTAGGTTACCGGTTACTCGCAATGCTCGTTCCACGACGAAGAGCGCGTCGTAAGCAGAAAGCGCGAAGGCATCCGGTGTGATCCCGGTGCGCGCTTCGATCGCATTGGCAACCGGTTGCCACAAATTTTGCAGCGCATCGTCAAGTCCGAAGGTCGGGTTTGGATAGTAGGCGCTAGCAGCGAACGCGGACGCGCTCGCGTCACCGGTCAACGCCGCGGAAAGTGCGACACCATCGCTTCCATACCAGCGGGCGGAGGAAAGAGTAAAATTAGCCGCCGCACTGTGGAAGACGCCGACAGCTTCATCGAACGCGGCGAGATAAATCGCAATGCTGTTCGGGTCAGCACCGGCGGTCACCAGTGATTGAATCTGTGACGCGACCGAGGCTGTCGCCGCGGAAAAATCGGTGGTGGTTGGCTGATATTGGAAGCCGGACGTGACGGTGCCGCCGATGTTCTCGAACGCAGCTTTCACCGAATCATGCAAGCCGTTGTTACCGGCATCGTTTCGCCATAACGGAACAATGGCGTGGATGCCATCGTGCTGCATGAGAGCGACGATCGCGGCAGCTTCACGTTTATCGTTTGGACAGAAGCGAAAGATGTTGTCACCGGCAATGGCGAGCGAGGAGGCAGTGCTGCCCTGGCTGATGACGAGAATATTGTGAGCGTCGGCGAACGGCTTAATCATCGCGACCTCGGCGCTTGTTTGCGGGCCGACGATAATTTGCACTCCGCGTTTATCGAGGTCCTTGATCGCCGCCAGGGCTTTCACCGGATCCTGCTGCGTATCGCGAACAAACAAGTGAAATCGGTACCCCCCTTGATTGGCCTTTGCTTCGGCATCGAGCTGGTCCGTGGCAATTTGAAGTGCGGCTACGGTGTCTTGTCCGAGCGAATTCCCAGAGCCGGTTAGCGAAGCGAGGACACCGATCTTAAACTCGCGGTGCGAATGGAGCGGTGGTTGCTCGCTGCGGAGCGGATTGATGGCAGCGAGCAGTAGGACAGAAAGGATAAACCGGCGGAGAGAACGACTGTTCATTGCAACGATGATCGCAGGAAGGGTACTGAAGTGTCAACGAACGAGTGACGCAGAGAAGGACGGAAGTTAGTAGGCAGAAGGGATGCGAAAGGAAAAATTAAAAATTAAGAATTAAGTGACGCGGGCGGTAGGTTTTATTCCCGGGCGCATCATAAGAGAACCGCGACCCAAGATATCCTGCTGTGGTGCACCCATTTCACGCGAGAACGATTTCCTATTCTTCGATGGCGCCGTCGATGTTTCGCAGGTGATCGCGAAACGTGTGACTGGGATCGGCTGTTCGCTTCTCGAGGTAACGGGCGAAGTCCAATTGTGCGCGCAACGCCCGGCCGGCCTTAATTCCTTCCGCTTGTCTCCGCTCCGTTTCCCAAATGTTCCGGGCGGTTACAAGTAACTCTTCGACATCTTCCGAGCTGACGAAAATGCAGCCGTCGTCATCTGCGAAAACGACATCACTCGCTTGCACCTCGAAATCGCCGAAGCGCGCATGCCGGAGCGCTGATTCGTCGCGCGGGTCGAGGCGCTGGGGGCCAGAGGGCCACGCGCCGTAACTGAAAACGGGAAATCCGATCTGTCGAAGCGCCGGAGTATCGCGATGTACGCCCCAGACCACGATCCCAGCCAAACCGGATACCTGCCCTTCCAGCGCGGTCAAATCACCGATGCAGCCTTCATCCATCCGCCCGCCGTTATCGATCACCAACACGTTGCCTGGTTTGCTATGTTGCATCGCTTCCAGGAACACATCTACGCTGCCGAAGTGTTGGGCCGGGAGGGCATCACCGGCGATTCGAGTGCCAGGAACTACAGGCTTGATCCCGGGAGGCGCAATTCGAAACGCAATCTTCCGACGGAGCGCAGCGTCGGCAACAAGCGGTGTTGAAAGTTCACTGAAGGTGGAGCGAGATTGTTGTTTCACATGTCCAAAAAATCACGAGATCGAAAAAAGCAAAATTAGAAATCAGCTCCCTGCTAAAGACGACGGCGTGCGAAAAAGCTGAAAGTCTGTTTTCGGATGGGAGGTTGAGAGCTGGAAACCACCACAGCGGATTCGTCCTTCGGCGAAAGGGATCAGGAAGAATGGAGCCTGGGGCGGAAAAGTAGAAGGTAGAATTAAGTAGGAAGAGAGGACGAGTGGGCAGGAGAACCAGAAATGGCGAGCGCGGCACGATCGCGATGCTGATAAAGGAGCGGACAGGCCGGTGGGATACGCCGGTTGACCGCGGACGGTAGAGTCGTAGGAATACGATTGCCCCGCGCAGTCGCAGGCCATGTTTCGTCGACGTTTCTCTGCCGTGATGGTTTTCGCCACGTTGACGCTGGTCTATTTCGTGGCGGGTAAGCTGGGACTAAAGTTAGCGTTCCTGCAGGCGAGTGCTTCACCGGTGTGGCCTCCGGCAGGAATAGCCCTGGGCGCATTGCTCGTGCTCGGCTACCGAACGTGGCCAGCCATTTTTGTCGGCGCATTCCTTGTCAATATAAGCACCACCGGCAACATCCCGACCTCAGTGGCCATCGGTGCCGGGAATACCCTGGAGGCAATTTGCGGAGCGTGGCTGGTAAATCGCTTTGCCGGCGGAATGCGCGTATTTGATCATTCACAAAATGTTTTCAAGTTCGGCTTCGCGGCCGTGATGAGCACTGTCATTAGTCCGACAATCGGCGTGACGAGTCTGGCGCTGGCAGGTTTCGCCGATTGGGCCCGGTACGGTGCGGTGTGGGTGACGTGGTGGCTGGGAGATGCAACGGGCGATCTCATCTTCGCGCCGGTTGTGATTCTTTGGGCGATAGCGCCGCCCCCGCGATGGAGTAGCAAAAAGGCCTTGGAAGTAGGATTGCTTCTCCTTTTGCTTGTGGCGCTGGGCGAAGCCGTATTTGGCGGATGGTTTCGGGTCAACGCGACTAACTATCCGATCGCATTCATCTGTGGTCCGGTGGTCATCTGGATGGCGTTTCGCTTGTCGCAGCGAGAAACCGCGACCGGGATTTTCATCGTTTCGGCGATCGCGATCTGGGGCACGTTGCGGAACTTCGGGCCATTTGTGATGGAGACCCAGAATCAATCGCTGCTGATTCTGCAAAGTTTTACGGCGGTGCTGACAATCACTGCGATGGCGCTGGCAGCAGGCATGGCCGAGCGACGCGAAGCGGAGGCAACTTTGGAGAACCAAAAATCGTTAGTGGAATCAGCGGACCGGACCAAGGACAAGTTTCTCGCCATGCTTTCGCATGAACTACGCACGCCGCTGACGCCGGTGGTGTTAGCGCTGGAGACATTGCAAAAGCAATGGCCACAGAATGAGGAAGCGCGTTCGACGCTGGAAATGATTCGGCGCAACATCGCTGTCGAAAGCCATTTGATCGACGATCTGCTGGATCTGACGCGGATTAGCAAGGGAAAGTTGGAACTAAGCCTGGCAACCCTCGATGCTCACGTGCAAGTCTGCAACGTGGTGGAGATGTGCCGGGCGGAGGCAGAAGCAAAAAAACTCCGGCTTCAGGTCAACCTACGTGCGATCGATCATCATATCGCCGCCGACGAAGCCAGGTTTCAACAGATTATTTGGAACCTGCTCAAGAACGCTTTCAAGTTTAGCCGGCAAGCGGGCAAGGTAATGATTTCGTCAACAAACGAATCGCCGCAGCAGTTAACGATTAGTGTGCAAGACGAGGGTATTGGAATTGCGCCCGATGTAATCGAAAGAATTTTCGATCCGTTTGAACAGGGCGAACGTTCTTTGAAAGAACGTTTTGGCGGCCTGGGCTTGGGGCTGGCGATTTGTAAATCGCTCACGCAAGCCCATGGCGCTTCTCTTATTGCCAAAAGTGATGGCATCAACCGAGGGGCGACCTTTTCTTTAGCGATAAGGACGGTCTCGCCGGCACAAAACGCTGCGGGTTCCAAAAGGCAACCACAACTTTCAGCGCGCACTTTTCGGATTCTGCTGGTCGATGATCACGCGGACACGTGCGCGGTCCTACAAAAATTACTGGAGGCGCGCGGGCACAAAGTGACAGCCACCCATGACATGCACTCGGCACTCGACACGGCTGAGAGGGACCACTTCGACTTAATAATCAGCGATGTCGGATTGCCTGACGGCAACGGAACGGAACTGATGAAACGATTGCGGGCTGCTTCGCGCATCCGTGGGATCGCAATCAGCGGCTTCGGGAGCAATGCAGATAGGGAGAAGAGCCTCGCGGCCGGTTTCTCCGAACATTTGGTGAAGCCAATCACGATCGAGAGACTCGAAGTGGCAATCCAGACGGTGTTGACGAGTTAGAAAGAAGACGGGAGCGGGTGCCCCGCGGCAGCGGTTTAACTGCATGGCGAAACTTTAGTGAGGACGGAAGGTGCGCTTCCGCAGTCATCTGCGTTGCTTTGCCATTTCTGGACCATTCTGTTTAGCCGCGAGCTCATCGAGCGCCGCGACGGTCTTACTTCGGTCGGCCGGAAAATCCTGCGGCAGTGCGCAGCGCATCGGCGTCCAGCAGTTTGCCGTCCAGCATTACTACCCGCGTTTGCCGCAAATCGGAAATTCGCCTAGACGGGTCGCCTTCCACCAGCACAAGGTCGGCGGTCTTACCTACTTTGATGGAGCCGGTTTTCTTGTCCACGTTAAGGAGACGCGCAGGTGTAATTGTTGCAGCGGCCAGGGCTTCGGCGTTGGTCAGACCTGCCTCGTGGTAGACTTCCAGTTCGCGGATAATCTCGATGCCGGAGCCGTCGGTGCCGGAAACGATGGGCACGCCAGCCTTGTACATTCGGGTCAGAAGCTGAACCATTTTCGCCCAGCTGGCGCGATAATCGGCGCGGGTTAGATCCTTCGGCACGGCGAAACCGCCCTGGCGAAATCCGCGTTCGGTCGCCGGCGGCAGTGTTCCGACAAAAGGTGCATAGGCTGGAGACAGGTCGCCATTCTCCGGCACATAAAGGCCCTCGAAGGCCACCATTGTTGGATCGGAATAGATTTTTTTCGCTGCCATGGTCGCGACAATTGTCTTCATTGGCTCGGCATCGAGATCAACGTTGCGGGCATAGCGGCCCGGGCCTTCGAAACGCATGATGCCGTTATCAATTTTTATCACATCGTCCGGCATCGCTTGCATGATCACCCAGTTGATGTGTGTGATCTCGTCGTAGCCGGCGTTGATCGCGTCCATCGGGCGGATGCCGGCCGGGATGTGGCCGTGAACGTGGAGGCCGAGCTTGTGCGCTTCCTCGATACTGGGTTTGAGCCACTCGGGATTGAAAGTGCCGTAGAATTTTACGCCGGTGAAGCCTTTCTCCTTCGCCTTGTCAACTAGCGAGATGGCTTCGGCCTGGCTCGTGGCAACGTTGGCAACCTGAGCGGTGTATGGACCTTTACCATCGATCAATGACGAGGGATAAACGTGCGGGAAGAGCAGGTCGCCTTTCGCGGCGCGCTCGCGCCGGTCGATCGTGCGGATATCGTCGTTGCCCGGATCGCGCACGGAAGTGATGCCGAGCGATAACTCCTGTAGCCCGGTGTAATCGTCGCCGACGTGCATGTGGCAATCCCACATGCCTGGCACGAGCGTCTTGCCTTTGCCGTCGATGATTTGGGCGCCGGCCGGCGGTTTTACTTCTGCAGCGGGACCGAGCGCAGCGATCAAGCCCTTGTCCACCACGACAGTCTGCTCCGATAGAAAATGCAGGTTATCGGCATCGAATAATTTGACGTTGGTAAAGGCGACGGGTGTCGTTGGAACCTTGGCTAACGACTTAGCTAACGTGGGCATCCGCGCGGCGAGGGCGTCGCCCTGCGCCTTCTGCAGCTTTTCGCGCTCGCTTTCGTACCCGTCCGGCAACCATGAGATACCTACGGTAAGGCCGAAGAATTTATTATTCGCGTTAGTCCAGACCGGGATCGGTGAATTACCGAGACCCGAAACGGCCCAGGCCGTCACAGTCTTTTTCTTGTCGCCGTTGCCGATCTCAAGACTCGTTAGCTTTTCGGCGGTGGCCTTGCCGCCCGGGAGCAACGGCAGCGATTTGTCCGGACTTGCGATCAAGCGCTCAACGAACTGGGCGTTGAGCTGCATCGGCCCGCCGAAGGCGATATAAAACGACGGCGCTAAATAAGGCGCGCCGCCGGCGTCGATCGGACTTTTCCAGTTTGCCTTGCCGTCTGCGATGGTGAACTTTTCGCCGGCATCACCGTTTGGAGTGAAACCGCGTACGGTGACGCTCGTTGGCAAATCTTCTGCGCCGAATTTTGTCGCGGAATCGGTCTCAAAAACTTGGCCGCGAAGATTCATACTTTCGCGGCCCATCCGGGTGCCGTCTGGTGTCTGCCAGATCCAGCTGTCGCCGTGCTTTCCGCCGGTCGAGCTAATTATCAAGTGTTCAGCGTCAGCGGGCGGTTTAGCAAGATCGCCCACAGGCGTCTGTGCGCGCGCGGCCGCGGTGAACAGAGCGAGAAGAGTAAGAAGGAAGGAGCAAGGATTGAGAAGTGAAGTCATACGAGTGGGTTAGAAAATTGAAAGCTTACACCGCTAAGTAGAGAAGGCGGATAGCGGCATGGAAAACCAATTAAGAGGTAAGAATTAAGAAAGCAAAAAGGAAGAAGTAAAAGACGGAGCCGTCCGGATGTGAGCGATCGCACGAAGTCTTATTAGGCGATCAATGTCGCGTAGAGGGCGTTTGCCTTACGCGGCTTGAAGGAAACGACAGAAAAACGCTTGAATAAATCGCGGAGGTACAACGACGAAATATAGATATGAAAAGGTTTACCAGTTTACTGATAGGCTGTTCGCTGGCGCTGGCTGGAGTAGCCGTGGCGCAACAGCCCAACGAGGAAGCATCACCAGGAAAGAAGAAAAAGCAGGGCGCTGAACAGACTCAACCAGCCCAACCAAAGCCCGGCGCGAATGCGGCCAAGCCTCACGCGACAGCCGTGAGGGAACATGGACCGCGAAACGCACCGGGAGCGATGAACGAGCCGGGTGCAGAAAAAGGGCGCAAGGCCCATCAGGAATCTGCGACCGCGCAGGAAGCTAATGTTTCCGGTCAACCGGCTGGCAGCGCAACGCCCACCGCTGAGAAGGAGAAAAAGGGAATGAAGGGGCATGCCGCGAAGACATCCCCTGCTCCGGCAGCGACGGCGGCGGCTGCGGCGAGGGCTACCCCGGGGGCGGCTGCGAGTGCAGCTCCGTCAGTGTCAGCAACCGGCCAACAGAGGGGACAAGCTAATGCGGCGGCGGCGGCGAAGAAGCCCGCTCCGCAGCAGGTGCAGCAGATCAAGGCGCAGCACGCGAATTTTCGTGCGCAGCCAAAACCGCAACAGGTTCCGGCAGTTACCTACAACCAGAACTATCGGATCCAAGGAAGTGATCAGTGGCAGGGTTCGCAGTATGAAGTATTCCGCTCGTATCGTCCGGAATGGCACGACCAGGGTTGGTATCGGTCGCGTTACAACCGGGTAGAGCTGATCGGTGGCGGTTACTATTACTGGAACAACGGCTACTGGTATCCGGCTTGGGGTTACGATTCTGGGGCCCAGTATTATGCTTACGATGGCCCGATCTACGTGGGTCATCGTGCTGAGCCGCCGGACCGGGTGATCGCGGACGTTCAGGCTGAGCTGCAGCAGATGGGCTACTACAAGGGTGAAGTGGATGGATTGCTCGGGCCGATGACCCGGGAAGCGCTCACCGCCTATCAGGCTGATCAGGGGCTCGCCACGACGGCGGCGATTGACGAGCCAACGCTCGATTCCCTCGGGATGAGCTAAGGGAAACTAAACTATTAACGAGAAGCCGCCGGGGCGCAGGAACGCCTCGGCGGCTTTTTCTGTTTTAAGGGCACGCCTTCGAGCGATGTCGTTATCGTTTATCTGCTATCCATTGATAATTATCCCACGCGGCGAAGAGTATGGAGCAAGGAGTCGATATTAAAATTCGACAGCGCAGATCAGTCCGAATGCGAGCCGCAGGTGCCGACCGACGGCCCAGTCCATCCGCCGCGGACGAGAACTCCGTAACCGCCAGAGATGATGCGGTGCACGGCTTCACCCGTTTTGGGATCAACTCGGAGCGGCTCGTCGTGGAAGCTTTGTCTAAGCTCGAAACGCCGCACCGGCTTTGCGAGGTCGCTAGTTTCGTAAACGTAAATAGGCATCGCGTCCATAATCTACATCTAAACATAGATATAGATAGGCTCTCTTTAATGGACGAGGATGTTTTTCCAATTGTCGTTAAATGAAAGTTGCAACTGCACCGATCGCTCAGTTCGCGGGCGTCACTTCGATAAAAAAGAAAGCGCTGCTGGCAACAGTCAGATTCGGAAGGCCCGAGTTTAGGCTGACCCGCCGCCACTCAGACACCATTATCCCGATGAACTCGCGGCAGGATCCGTGCGCCGCCGGAAACTTGCCGCTGACGATCGGGAGATTGATTTCCTGCCGCCGTTCGGTGCCGCAGGAATGTGGCGCGACGTTCCGAATTTCGTTGCTGTTCAAGGCCAAGGGCGCGGCGTTGGCCTGGTGAGTCGAGATATTCTCACTACCAGGCGTTTTCATTTTCTTATCTCAGCGCGTTCGGGCAAGAGGCAGGGAGTTGAGCTTTGACTGCGAGATGTGAACGCGAGCAGTGAGTGGCAAATTGAAATTTCGGGCGGCAACGGAGGTAGATGCCCGACGGCGCGAGGGGTTGCGTTGAGTGTCATCAATTATTTGTTCCATCATGAGCGCGACATTAAGAATTCGACGAATGGCGGAGACGGATGCCGAAGTGGTGGCGGCGCTTGCGACCGAGCTGGGTTATCCTAGCGAGACCGAAGCGATTGGAGTGCGTATTCGAGCGATTGGCGAATCGAATTTGCTGCTGGTCGCGGTGGACGCGGGCGACAAGGCAATCGGGTTTATCCAGGCGCATCGGGTTTGCATTATTGAAGTGGGTTTTCGGGTGGAAATTCTCGGCTTGGTCGTATCATCGTCGGCCCGTCGCAGCGGGATTGCGCGCCGGTTGATTGAAGAAGCGGAAACCTGGGCAAAAAACATCGGCGCGGACGCGATATCAGTGCGAAGCAATACCAAACGGATCGAGGCCCACCTTTTCTACCCAGCTCTAGGCTACAAGAAGATAAAGACGCAGGCGGTGTATGAAAAGGCGGTGCGGTAACACCACCTTTTCAGTTGTCGGTCCGTTATCAATTATTCGAACGAAGCATGGAGCGGGAAGCACGGCAAGAGTGAGCAGGCGCTTATAATATTCATAACGGCACCTTTGATTTGTACAGGGTAAGCGTGTTGGTTGGATAAAGCCGGTCGAGATTGACCTATCATCTTCGAATTACCATAACTATCGGTCTCATATTTATGCGAAGTATGTGAAAACTGCAATTTTATTAAAATGCCAACACCACAAACCGCCTATTCCCGATCTCATGCCATCCCGATTCTACCACCATGTGCTGATCATCCTCGTAAGTTTGATTTCAACTCAAGCGCTTCATGCAGCTACGCGAACCGTCAAGTTCGCGTGGAAGGCTTCGCCGTCAGCTGAAGTCGTAGGATATAAGATTTTTTGGGGCACCGGCAGCCATAATTACCAGAATGTGCGCGACGTGAAAAATGTGCTGGCGACGTCCCTCACTCTTTCGGAAACTAAATATTATGTCGCCGTGACCGCTTACAGCATGACGACAAATAGCGGGCTTAGTAGTGAAGTGATCGTGCCGCCTCTGTGACGTGGTAGGTCGAAACATCGCTTCGTGTTATCGGACGCAGCATCTCCGCGCGTTAACGGTTCTCAGTTGTCAGCCTCAGCTATCAGCCTCCGGAATTTCATCCATGCACATCCGCGAAATCCGCGGTTAGTCTTTTTAGTGTGCCTTAATTAATTAAAAAATGGGCGAATCTTTTCGTATCGTTTGCCAGCGCCGATTCCTTTGACGCGTTGCAGGTCATCGGCGCTTTTGAATGGGCGCGCCTCGATGATGCGTTCGGCGATGGATGGGCCAATTCCTGGAACGTTCTCAAGCTCAGTTTGTGACGCGGTGTTGACGTCGAGTTTGGTTGGAGCCGGGAAACCGGAAGGGGTGGTTTCCTCGGAAGGCAATGGCGTAGTCCCAACCTTGGCGGTGGGTGTCGCCGCTGCCTTCACCGGCGTTTCACCGACGGGGTGAAAAAATTTGTCGAATGGATCAATCCCTTTTTCGCTTTCCGGTTGTTGCGCTCGAGCTGTTATCCGTTCCTCGTTAGCTCCCCAACCACCGACTTTTTCTCGCTTCGCCTTGTGCTCGAGCTTGATCAGATTTTTCCATTCGGCCGCGGCTGACGTTAACCCTTCGGGTTTGGCCGTGGCAGGATGGGCCCGGGCGAGACCATTCTCCACCAACTGCTCGCCAAGATCGCCGGTGCGCGTTTGCACAAAGGCATAAAAGCGCTGCATTCGGCTTCGACCGCCGGCGTCTTCCCAACACGTCCGCACCAGAAATGAATCAGTGAGTTTTTCGCGGGTAAACTGTTTGGCCAGCTCCCCAACCTGCAGCACCTGATCAACCGTGACTCCGAAGTATGCTGCCTGTTCCTCTACTCGATCGCGGAATTCGGCGCTCGTTTCGGGCGCATCCACAAAATAAAGCCGGAAGATGTATTCATGCCCTTCCACACTGACGTGGAAGCTATCCCCGTCGTTTGGTCGTTTTATCAGATAATGACCGCCTTGCAGTGTGACCCACGGCGCGGCCGCCAGGCAAGGCGCAGTCGCTACACCTGCTAAAATGAAAATAAGAAGCCAGCGTTTCGTTAGTTTCACGTCAGGATTTCAAATTCACTCATCACCTTCAAATGCCTTGTTACTCCTCCCGTTGCCAGGTCTGGCTGCGACCGATCACTGATACGCCGATGTACCCGTGCACTTCGAGTTTTTGTCCGCCGTCCAGAGGAGTCAGAGTAACGCGATAAATCCTGCCGTTCTGCGGATCGAGAATTTGCCCGTCCCGCCACGAAGCTCCATCCTTTTTTGCTCCCCACAAAATCGTCATGCCTTCGACCGGTTGATCTTTCCGCTCGCCTTCGCATCGTCGACAAAGCGGGTGCGGCCCCTCCGGGGATTCGAGCACCTGCAGGACTTTTCCGCTGAGCTCGCCGTCTTGCTCAGTGATTCGGACAATGGACTTCGGCTGCCCCGTTTCATCATCAACCGTTTTCCATGTTCCCACCGGAGAATTGTCGCCGGCCAATGTGCTCACCAAACCAAGCCAAAAAAGTGCCGCGCTGATTATCCATTTCATCAAGAAAATTTACCTCAAGTGAGCGACGCACGGCGTCAATGTTCGCGGTTAGGTTAAGACCTCGAATTGACTCATCATTTTGAACATCTGATACCGATCAGTAATTTCGTCCTGGGTCAATTCGCGCAAGCGCTCGAGGCTGAACGCTTCCACACAAAAACTCGCCAGCACACTTCCATAGATCACCGCCTTGCGCATTACATCGAAGGTCACGCTTTCCTGCACGTGCGCCGCCAGGTAACCAGCGAAACCGCCGGCAAAAGTGTCCCCTGCCCCGGTTGGATCATGAATATCTTCCAGTGGATAAGCCCCGGCGCTGAAGAATTCGTCTTCGCCAAAGAGCAGCGCACCATGTTCGCCTTTCTTGATCGCAACATAGCGCGGACCATATCCGCGAATTTTTCGTCCGGCCCGAATCAGGCTCGTTTCTTTCGTCATCTGGCGCGCCTCGCTGTCGTTCAGAATCAACAGATCAACTCGCTGCAGCAAAGCGTCGAGATCCGGGCGCGTGGTTTCAATCCAAAGGTCCATCGTGTCGGCGACCACAAACCGCGGCCGTTCCATTTGATCGAGCACGTGCAATTGCAACTTTGGCGCAATGTTTGCCAGCAAAACAAAAGGTGTGGAGCGATAATTTGCCGGCAGCTCCGGCGAGAACGTTTCGAACACATTCAGCGCGACCGAACGCGTTTCGCGGGTGTTGAGGTCCCAAGCGTATTCACCTGACCAGCGAAAGGTTTTCCCGTTGACCCGTTGCACTCCCGTGGTGTCGATCCGGTGCAATTTCCAAAACTCGAATTCGCTCTCTGGAAAATCATCTCCCACCACCCCGACCAGATTCACCGGGGTAAAAAAGCTGGCGCCAAGAGCGGCGTAGGAAGCGGAACCGCCGAGTAAATCGGCATGCTCTTCGACCGGTGTTTTGACCGTATCGAGCGCGATGGAACCGACCACGAGAAGTGACATGGAGGTCAGAGGAGGCAAATAACGAAGCACGAATGGTCCGAGCCGGACTGGCGTTGAAGGGCGAAGGAATGACAAAGCAGGAATGAAGAACTCATGCTCATGCTCGTAATCGTTATCGCAGTCAGAGGTGAAAGGTGAGAAGTGAAAGGTGCAAGGTTCAGGGTTCAGATTTCACAGGTCAGTAGTCAGGTGGTCACGCTGTTGGCTCAATAATCTCTTACAAGCTCTCGCATATTCGGCAATGTCGTTCGCCTGCAATAAGCCGGAAACGATGACGACGCGTTTCGCGCCGGCGTCGATTACCTGCGCGAGATTTTCTGATTTGATTCCGCCGATGCAAAAAATGGGAATGGAAACTCGCTCGTGAACTTCGCGAATGTGCGCGAGACCAACAGGCGAGTAATCGGGTTTGGTGGGAGTGGAGAAGATTGGACCGAAACCGATGTAATCCGCCCCTTCGCGCTCGGCGGCAACAGCTTGTTCAATGCTGTGAGTTGATTTGCCGACGACGATTGGTCGTTTGATCTGCGACCGCACTTTTTTGATTGAATCGTCATCTTGACCGACGTGCACACCCTGCACCTCCACGCGTCGCGCCATCTCAGCGTGATCGTTGGCGATAAGCGGAATCTTTGCCGACATAGTTAGTTGCAGGAGTTGTTCCGCGAGTACGCACAATTCGTCGAGACTACGATTCTTGCCGCGCAACTGCACGATGTCGATTCCGCCGGCGACGAGTTTTTCTAAAATT
>QHQU01000069.1 GCA_003219925.1 Verrucomicrobiota bacterium | reverse complement strand
TTTTCGCAACGGACCCAAAGCAAGTGTTGCAAGGTGGTGGCATCGACGGATTGGACATCGAACGAATCGCGTCCATCAATGAGCGCGAGAAAAAACCGATCGCGTTGTGCGATTTGCAGTAAATTGTGAATGAGCAGAGCCGAGCCAGCGCTCGTATTAGGGCTGATGATTTCGGTGATTGCGCCTTTCCCGAGACCGCCATCGCTCGCTCGACCGAGAAGGGGAATACTAATTTGTCCGCCGGCATGAGCGGGTGGATGCTGAAAGCGTTCCGCCAAAAGATTGCGCAGATCGATAATTTGCCGGCTCGCTGCCATTCCCAACAATGGCATAACCGAAAAATGTGTTCAAGTGAACATAATAGTGAAGGAACACAAACTTTCCAGTCTGTGCGCCCAACGGAGTTTTACTCGGCTGCTACTGCTGCTGCTTGCAATACCGAAGTCAGCGGGTTTGGAAACCCGCTGGGCGCACAGGCCAGAGGCCCGTGTTCCTAGTGTCCTTTGGCGTGTTTAGCGGATGATGCCTGCTGTCTGGTTCCCCCGTTGGGTTGTCGTCGGATCAGCGACACCATTACGCCTTGAATCCGCAGATCATGGGCCGGGCGCTGGTCGGGATAGCGCGGGTTTTCCGCCCGCAGATAAGGCCGTCCGTGTTCGATGACAAAGCGTTTCAGCGTCGTCTCGCCATCGATCAGGGCCGCCACGATGTCGCCATTTCGTGCTTCCTTGCGATCGTCCAGAATCACGACGTCGCCGTCGAGAATGTGGGCATTCACCATTGAATCGCCCCGCACTTTCAGTGCAAACATCCGTGCATTCCTGGAGGCATTAGCCGAACGAGCATCGAGCGAAACATGGCCCAACACAGTTTGCTCGGTCAATGTTGCCATGCCGGCCGGGATCTGTCCGTAAATCGGGATATCAGTGATCCGGACTTTTTGCACCGGGGTGACGAGAGCACGCGCTTTGCGGGCGTGACGATCGAGAAAACCTTTGCGCTCGAGGGTGGAAAGGTATTGCATGACCGACGTCTGGCTGGCGAAGCCAAAATGATTTTGGATTTCGCGTGTGCTGGGGGTAATGCCTTTCTCGCGTTGCTCGCTCTGAATAAAATCAAGCACACTTCGTTGGCGGTCGGTCAGCATCTCAACGAATGATGCAACGCATTGAATTGGGCGCAAGTTCAAATGAACATTAATGCCATTGGCGAGACCATTTTCTGTAGGGCAAGCGTTCCTGCTTGCCGCGGCAGGCAGGAATGCCTGCCCTACCAGGCAACCACCGTCATCGATGCCGGAGCCAGGTCAATCAGGCGGCGAAGCTTTCGCCGCAGGAGCAATGCGCGACCGCATTCGGGTTGGTAACTTTAAAACCGCCCTTCTGCAGGTCGTCACTGAAATCGAGGACTGATCCGCTGACAAATAGCGCGCTCTTGGGATCGACCACGATCCGAACATTGTATGACTGAACCATGATGTCACGCGGGGCCGGGCCTTCGACTAGATCCATCTTGTATTGCAGACCGGAGCAGCCGCCACCGATCACAGCCAGGCGCAAAGCGCCTTGCGGCCGGCCTTGTTTTTCGAGCAGCGAACTCAGGCGATGAGCGGCATTTTCCGTTACTTTGATCAGCTTCTCGTTGCCGATCTTAATCCCGTTAGCTGGTTGGTTGTCGTTCACAGATTATGCGGTGGCAGGCACGAATGCCTGCCCTACAAAGTCGCTCATTATTGCGGTTGTTGCCAAGTGCTGCTCGGCGATTTGTTCGACATCGGTTAACGTGGCGACATGCTGAAACTTCTCCCGCAATACTTTCGCTGCTGGGAAATTTTTCGAATACGCCATCAATCGGGCGCGCATTGACCGGATGGCTTGTTCTTCATCGCCCCAATTTTCGGCGTGAGTTCGGCAATGCCCGATAATCACATTCCATCTCTCAGATAACTCGGGGGGCGGCAACAATTCGCCCGTGGCGAGATAATGTTTTATCTGCCCGAAAATCCACGGCGCACTCATGGCCGCGCGACCGATCATGACGCCAGCAATTTTCGTTTCCGCCCGCCGGCGCGCGACTTCCTGGGGAGAAAACAAATCGCCATTGCCAATAACCGGGATCGCGACCGTCTGGGCTACTTCGCCGATGACGCGCCAGTCTGCTTCGCCGGAATAACCTTGAGCGCGGGTGCGTCCATGCACAGCCAGGGCTGCAATGCCGCACTCCTCCAGAATTCCAGCGACGCGCACGGCATTGACCGAATCGGCATCCCAACCAATCCGAATTTTTGCCGTGACCGGCAAGGGAGCGACAGCCTGCACAACTGCTTTGGCCACGCTAGTAAGAGTGGGACAATCCTTTAGAAGGGCCGAGCCACCATTTTTCGCGACCACCTTGTTGACCGGACACCCAAAATTCAGGTCGACAAAATCGGGCGCAACCCAATCGACTACGTGTTTAGCCGCCTCCGCCATGTGAGCGGCCTCAGCGCCGAAGAGCTGTACGCCAAGGGGCCGCTCGCATGGATCAAAATCGAGGTATTCGCGAGTACGCTGGTTGCGGCGAAAGACGCCTTCAGCGGAAACGAATTCGGTGACGAGAACGTCTGCGCCATAGCCCCTGCAGATTTGGCGGAAAACCTTGTCCGTCACACCCGCCATCGGCGCGAGGTAAAGAGGGAGGTTGTCACTGAACCAGGGAAGCGTTGTAACCACGGGAGAATGTCTCACAAAATGTGCTGCAGCGCAGGTCAATCGAGCGGTCTGTGCTCGATGTTAATCAAGCGGCGGACGGCTATTGATCGGAATCGCCCGTAGACCGGCCAATCCACCTATTCCTACTTCGAATCGGAAGCGTGAAGAAGGTTCGCCACTTCGTCCTGCACGCGTTCGAGTTCGCTCAAACGCAGTTGCGGGTCACGCACGATAAAGACATCGCCGTTGTCGCGATGTTCGTAGATGAGCAATCGATCACCGCTGGCATTTTCCGTGCGCACTTGCTTCAGCACGCGTTTGCGCTCGAGCATAACGGCAAGGACGAAACAGGGGTTCGCGGGCGGATTAGTTTCCACGATCAGGCGCCGGAAAAGTTGCTCCGCATTTTCTTTCGCGAGCGGTTCAGGGGCCGCTGGCGGCGCGGGTTCGAATTTTGTTTTCCAGAATGAAAAAGGCTGAATGTTCTCGTTGCGATCGCGCCAGGCTGCTTCGCTCAAGTCTTCCCGGCGGAATCCGTCACCTTCGCGATAAAGCAGAGTGTAGAATACTTCGCCAGGCACAAATGGTCGTTGGGTTGCGCTGCAAATCTCCGAACGCTGTTTGATTGGCCAGTCGGTCGCCAGGGGATTTATCATCGCGCAAATATACGACGCGGCAGGAGACCGCGAAAGTCGGAAGGATCCCGATTGGAAGAACGCAATTGCAATAAATAGAGACCAATCGTTCCAAAAACGATCGTGGGCGCCCAGCCGGCCATCCAGGGTGGGACGCGGTCACCCTCGCCGAGGGCGAGAAAAAGATGCGTCGAAAAATTTAATGCAAAAATCAGCAGAATGGCAGTGGCCACACTGGTAAGGACGCCCCGCCGAGAAAACCCGACGCCAAGCGGCGCGGCGATGAGCGTGACAACGAAGCAGGTCCAGGGCAGCGCAATTCGATAATGATAATGAGTGCGAAACGGCGCGAGCAAGGTTTGCGGGAAATCGGAATTAAAACTCAAATAATCGCGCAACTCCGGGAGGCTCATGAATTCGGCGCGCATGTTGGCACTACGCAACCGGTAGGGTGTTTCGCTCCAATGCCGCACGACTAGGCTCGGCTCGATTTGTTCGGAAGTAATGTTACCCGCCGGATCGTAGTGTACGACTTTCGCTTGCGAGAGCGTCCAGGCATTTTCGCCCGGTTGAAATTCCGCGCGCGCGGCCAGAAAAGCCATGGTGATGTGGTCGGAGGAATCCTGTTGCAATACTTCGACATTATCAAAGACGTCGGAATTGTGTCGGAGACGTTGAATAAACCAGGTGCGTGAATCGCGCCGATTGCGGAAAATTTGTCCTTCGGCGCCCGTCGCACTTTTGTCCGCAAAGAAAAGTTTTCGCGCCATCTCGGCATGCGGCGCCAGGGAATAATTAAGCGCGAAACAGATCGCCGTCGTAAGAACCGCCAGGAGGAAAAGCGGCGTGAGCACGCGGATGAGGCCGATGCCTGCGGTCAGCATCGAGACAATTTCGTTCGCCCGCGACATCCGCCCGAGAACAAAAAGCAGGGCCAGCAGGAGGGAGACTGGCAGGAGAATCACCAGAATCTGCGGGATTTGGGTGCCGTAATATTCCAGCACTCGGCCAAAACCGACGTGCTGATCTAGAAAGGTCGAGATGCTGTCACTGATATCGAAAATGAACCAGATCGATATGAACCCGATGATGCAGTACAGGTAAGCCTGCAGGAAATTTCTGGTGATATATCGATCAAATAGATTCATGGAGGACGCCGGTAGTTACGGTTGAACGGGAGCCTCGCAACTCGACGCCAGTAATGACTATGAAATTGAAACGAGTGTCTTGCGATTGGCAAGTGCCGGAACATAGGCCGTCGGCCTGTGCGCCAAGTGGACATTCTGTCCGCTTTTTCTGCCCGTGTCCAGCGGAGTGCAACTCCGCTGGGCGCACAGACCTGGAGGTCCGTGTTCATTCTTGCTTTCAAGCGGAACGGAGGGTTGTACTTCTGTGCCAGGGGACATTCTGCCCCCTTATCGTCTTTCCGAATGGGCTGAATCCAGATTAAGCTCTGGTTAACGCGATGATTGCATTACGCGACTCCATTGGCTCGGATTTTGTGAAAACAACCGAATCGTTTTTTTCGGCGAACGGACTTCTGGCCAAGGCGAAAAATTTCGAGCGACGTCCACCACAACAGCAAATGGCGGCGGCAGTGGCGCGGGCGCTGGAAGAGGAGCGGCACCTGGTGGTGGAAGCCGGTACCGGCGTGGGCAAATCGCTGGCGTATCTCGTTCCGGCGGTCCTGTTCGCGCTCGGGCAAAAGAGAAAGGCAATCATCTCAACGCACACCATTAATCTTCAGGAGCAACTTCTCTACAAAGACATTCCGATTCTACAAAAAGTTTTGCCCGAGACCTTCGATGCGGCACTGATCAAAGGCCGGCAGAATTATGTTTGTCCGCGCCGGCTGCTGCGCGCGCGCGAGCAGCAAAACGATCTCTTTACCGGACCGGAGCAGAACGAGCTCGAAGAAATTTCCCTCTGGGCCGCGCGAACGCGCGACGGGACGCTGAGCGATTTGTCCTTCGAGCCAAACGCGAAGGTTTGGGCGCAAGTTTGCAGCGAGGCCCACATTTGCACCAAGAAATTTTGTGGGCAAAGCGACCGCTGCTTTTATCAGCGTGCCCGGCGAAAGTTCGAGAGCGCGCCGATCGTAGTTATCAATCACACGCTGCTCTTCATGCTCCTGGGCGGGGTGGAGGAGCAGATGGAACGGGAGAGCGGATTTCTATTCCCCAACGATTTCCTGATTTTGGATGAAGCGCACACGGTCGAACAAATCGCTTCTCGCCAGGTCGGGACGGTGATTTCGCAATATCTTTTGCGTGCGACGGTGCAGCGTCTTTACAACACCCGCTCGAAAAAAGGATTGTTTACTGTCACGCGCGACGCCGATGGCGTTCGCTTGGCCGCGGAAATTGTCGACGAGATCGACAAATTCTTTGAGGCGCTGGGGGCGCGCTGCGATTTCCGCAAAGGCCGCGAGTTTCGCGTGCGCCAGCCGGAGGTGGTGCCGGACACGATCACGGGCCGCCTGATCGCGTTGCAGGCGCGCGTCGCAGAGGTGGTCAGACGGCAGGATGACGAAATTTTGAAATCCGAGTTGCAGGAACTTGGCCGACGCATTGCAGAGGCACGTTCAGACATCGGAGTTTTCCTGGAACAATCCGCCCCCAATCGCGTTTATTGGGTCGAGAGGACCGGCAAGGTTGGACAACTGTTAACGCTCAATGCCGCGCCGATCGATATTGCCCCCGCACTACGGCAAATGCTTTTCCGCGAGGGGCGCACCTGTGTCATGACCAGCGCAACGCTGGGAGTGGGGCGAAAAGATCTCGCCTATTTTCGCAATCGGGTGGGCGCGGAAGAAGCCGAGCCCCGGCAGCTAGGGAGTCCATTCAATTTCAATCAGCAGATGAAGCTGTTTGTCGTTCGCAAAATGCCCGATCCGCGGGACACAGGTTATGAAGAAGCGCTGGCGCATTGGATCGAACATTTCGTCGGGCAAACCGACGGCCACGCCTTTGTCCTGTTTACGAATTATCGGGCGATGCAGGAGCTGGCGGCGCGAATAGAAAATTTTTGTGCGGAACACGATTTAAATTTGCTGGTGCAAGGTGGCGGTCTGCCGCGGACGAAATTGCTCGACCAATTCAAAAGGACGCCGCGCAGTGTCCTCTTTGGCACCGACAGCTTCTGGGGCGGCGTCGATGTTCCTGGTGACGCTTTGCGGAATGTCATCATCACGCGTTTACCTTTCGCCGTTCCCGATCATCCCTTAATCGAGGCGAAACTCGAAAATATCGAAGCGTGCGGTGGCGACGCCTTCACGGAATACTCGCTGCCGGAAGCGATCTTGAAATTGCGTCAGGGAGTCGGCCGCCTTATTCGCACCAAAAGTGATTGCGGCATTATCGTGATTCTCGACAATCGAATCGTGACGAAACCATACGGACGGGCCTTCATGAGTGCGCTGCCGAAGTGTCCGGTGGAGATTGTGTGAGCGGTACTTAGAACCGGTCATCCTGAGCGGAGCGAAGCGAAGACGAGGGATCCCGATGAAGATACCTTTAAGTTTGCGCCGCGGGATCCCTCGACTTTCGCTCGGGATGACTATTATGTTCACTTGAACATATCCTCAAGGTATCTTAAGTTGGCGGGTGAGAGCGCCTGCTTTGTCCATTGCGCCTGCGGTTTTACCGGCAGGCACGGTCAAACAAATCGAACGCGTCAAAGAAACAGAACGCATTCTTTCGATACTACATCAATGGGGGATTCACACCCTTGGGCAACTCGCGGCCTTGCCACGCGATGATCTGGCCGCGCGCCTCGGAGCGCGCGCGGTTGAACTGTGGGAACGCGCCAATGGCCGGGCGGAGCGAATTTTGAAACTGGTTTCTCCGCCAGAATCGTTCATCGAAAGTTTTGAGTTTGAAAACGAAATTGAGACCATCGAACCACTGCTCTTTATCTTGCGGCGATTTTTGCAGCAGTTGGCGACGCGATTAAACACCATCTATCTCGTCGCCAAAGAACTGCGCCTGCGCATTACTTTCGCTGACAAATCGCAGTACGAACGCATTTTCAAAATTCCGCAGCCGACCAACAATGAAGACATCCTTTTTCGGATGCTGCACACGCATCTGGAAAACTTTACTTCCAAGCATCCGATTGTTGCCATTGAACTGGAAGCGCAGCCGTCACGTTCGGTGCGACAGCAGTTTGGACTTTTCGAAACAGCATTGCGCGATCCCATGCAATTGCATGAGACACTGGCGCGTCTGGTCGGATTGCTCGGAGCGGATCGTGTCGGTACGCCGGTGCTGGAGGAAACACATCGGCCGGACGCGTTTCGGATGGAGCCGTTCGCGTGGGACTTCGGTCACCCTGAGCCAGAAATTGGTCATCCCGAGCGGAGTCGAGGGATCCCGATGCGGAATCTGAAAGGTAACATCGCGGGATCCCTCGACTGCGCTCGGGATGACGGGGTGAATGGAGCGGTGAGGGGATGCGTTCCATTGCGGCGTTTTCGGAAACGCAAAAAGGCGACGGTGTTATTGGAAAATAATCGGCCCGCTCATGTGCGCGCCGCGGAAGTCCGAGCCGGACTGGCAGTGGAGGGCACGACGATGAGGCAGGAAGGGCCATTTCCGCTTTCGGGAAACTGGTGGGACGAGCGCGCCTGGGCGCGGGTGGAATGGGATGTGGAAATCGAGAATGGCGTCATTGCGCGCTGTCATTGCGATCAGATGGGGTGGGCGCTCGATGGGATTTATGATTAGCAACAATCCACCGTCATCCTGAGCGAGCGTAGCGGAGTCGAAGGATCCCGTTGCAAAACCTTGAAGGTAACATGGCGGGATCCCTCGACTGCGCTCGGGATGACCACAATTGGAGTATGCCCTACGTCGAACTTCATGCTAACAGCGCCTTTAGTTTTTTACGGGGCGCGTCATTTCCGGAACAGCTGGCCCAAGTCGCGGCTGAGTTGGAAATGCCTGCGCTGGGGTTGCTTGATCGCCACGGGGTTTATGGTTCGCAGCGATTTTCCGTGGCGGCGCGTGAGCAAAAAGTTCGCCCAATCATCGGAGCGGAATTAACAATGGAAGATGGCAGCGTGCTGCCGGTGCTGGTGGCAAGCCGTCTTGGCTACGCCAATCTTTGTTCTCTACTCACCCAGGCGCATCTGCGTAGCGCAGTAAAAGGGGAGTGCGCAGTGAAGTGGGAGGAGCTGCCGGAATTTGCGCAGGGCTTGGTGGTACTCTTCGGATTGGGGAGCGCAGGCTGCCAGCCTGCAGCGTCCGGCAGCTTGCCGGACGCAAATTCTCCACGTGCGGGGCGTTTTGTTCCAGGTTTGCGGCAGGCTGCCGCAAACAGCAGGCTAGCAGCCTGCGCTCCCCAGACTGTTGAGGATCGTGCGCAATGTTTGATCAACGTGTTCGGCCGCGAAAATGTGTATGTCGAAATTCAGCGGCATTTTTTGCGGGGCGAAGATCGGATTAATCGGGCGCTGGTTGATCTCGCCTCGAAATTTCGATTGGCGTTGATCGCGACCAATGGGGTGCAGTATGCCAAACCGTCCGGGCGCCAGGTGCTGGATGTTTTCAACTGCATTCGCGAGCACACCCATCTCGATCTCGCCGGAAAATTACTCACCCAAAACGCCGAACGTCATTTGAAGAGCGACGCGGAGATGTGCGCGATCTTTCGTGATTTACCCGACGCAATCACGAACACGGAGCGATTGGCGGAACGGCTCGAATTTTCCCTCGAAAACATCGGTTACGAATTTCCCGAATATGCAGTTGCGGACGGGCACACGATGAATTCGTTCTTGCGCACGATGGTGTTATTCGGCGCGCAACAGCGCTACGAATCGATCACCAAGAAAGTAAAACGTCAGCTGGAAGAAGAACTCTCGCTCATCACCCGGCTCGGGTTTGCCGGCTATTTTTTGATTGTGTGGGACATCATCAATTTTTGCCGGGAAAACAACATCATGGTGCAAGGCCGCGGCAGCGCAGCCAACAGCGCAGTCTGTTTTTGTCTCGGCATCACGCCGGTTGATCCGGTGAGTAATCATCTCGTCTTCGAACGTTTTTTAAACGAGAGCCGTAAAGGCTGGCCGGACATTGATCTTGATTTGCCGAGTGGCGACCGGCGCGAGCGCGTCATTCAGGAAGTTTACCGGCGTTACGGGAAACATGGCGCGGCCATGACCGCGAACGTAATTACCTATCGCGGGCGAAGCGCGGCACGCGAGATTGGAAAGGCGCTGAATTTTTCACCGAGCACTCTCGATCGCTTTTCGCATTTGTTCGCGAACGGCGATTTTCCGCACACTCTCGAGCTCGAAGCGCAGATTGAGCAGGCTGGTTTGCCGAAAGCCCACCCACGAATGCCGGCATTCGTGGGTTTGTATCACGCAATTTACGGATTGCCGCGCCATCTCGGGCAGCACTCCGGCGGGATGATTATTTGTCAGAATAAACTGAGCTCATTTGTGCCATTGGAAAATGCGTCGATGCCGGGGCGGGTGGTGGCGCAATGGGACAAGGATGATTGCGAAGACCTCGGCATTGTGAAAGTCGATCTGCTTGGGCTCGGCATGATGTCGGTAATGCAGGATGCGTTTGAGCTTTGTCGTGAACGCGGCCGCCCACTCGATCTGGCTCACATTCCGAAGGACGACGCCAAAACTTTTGAGATGATGCAAACGGCCGACACCATCGGAGTTTTCCAAATCGAAAGTCGCGCCCAAATGGCGACGCTGCCGCGATTGAAGCCGAAATGTTTTTACGATGTGGTGATTGAAGTCGCGATCATCCGCCCTGGCCCAATCCAGGGAGACATGGTGCATCCCTATCTGGCACGGCGCGCCGAGAAAGAAGCGGTCACTTATTTCGACGAACGACTAAAGCCAGTGCTGCAGCGCACCCTCGGGGTGCCGTTGTTTCAGGAACAAATGCTCAAGATCGCGATGATCATGGCGAATTTTTCCGGCGACGAAGCGGAAGAACTGCGGCGTGCTCTTAGCTTTCATCGTTCGGAAGAGCGAATGAACAAGGTAAGCGTGAAACTGCGTGAGGCGATGGCGCGCAATCAAGTCGCGCCGGAGGTGATCGAGAAAGTTTTGCA
>QHQU01000254.1 GCA_003219925.1 Verrucomicrobiota bacterium | reverse complement strand
ATAATCTCCCGCAGCGCACGGACGTTTTTCTCAATCGAAAAAATTTCTTCCGCGCGCTTGCGACCTTTGCCGCCAAATGATTGCGCGAGCTCAACGTCCCCAATCAACTGACTAAGCGCATCAGCGGTCGCAGCCGGATCACTTTGGGCGACCAGCAATCCGGTTTCTCTGTCGCGAACCATTTCCGAAATCCCTCCGACATCGGTAGAAACAACCGGCAGCCCAGCCGCCATCGCTTCCATTACGACAGTCGGCAGGTTATCCATCGCACCATCGGGATCGATCCGGCACGGCAGTGCGAAAACAGTCGCTTGGCTCAAGCGCGCCGCGATTCCGGATTGCGTTTGTGGTCCAGCCAAATTCACGTGCTCGCGCAAATCCTGCCCATGGATGCGCGCCTGCAATTCCTCAAGGAGCGGCCCTTCGCCGATAATTTCACAGCGGAATCCGTGTCCCCTTTGTCGCACCAGAGCACAGGCGTCGATGAGTACATCAAAACCCTTTTTACTTATCAGCCGCCCGATGGAGAGAATTAGCGGCGGTCGCTCGAATTGCGCTCGCTTAAATTGGGCGCAGTCAATCCCATTATAAATCCGATGCACTCGCCCAGCGTTCTCGGGAAAGCGTTCCCGGAGCTGATTCGCAGCAAAATCGCTGACAGCGACGATGGCGCTGGCCGATGAGAGAATTTCGGAGAGCCCGATCTCGAAATTGGGCGGAACAAAAATATCGTTGGCATGGACGGTAAGACTGTAATTGATCCCAAAGAATTTCCTGATCCAGAACGCGGTTCGAGCGGCCATGCCCGCGAAATGAGTATGGACATGCCGGACGCCGCTTTTCTTAAGCCGCGCCCCTATGTAAGTTGCTTGATGGAGACGAAGTGAGTCAGGTTTTCCGCGCCATTCGTGTAAAGTTTTTCGCGCCGCTTTTGGCAAACTGGCTGACGCCTCGTCTGCCAATCGCGCAAAAACATCGCCTTCCGGCAGTTGGTGCACCGTCGCCGTGATCGAATCGTCCCACGTAGTTTCGGGGCCGAGGTCCGGCCTGCGGAGTGAGAAGATTGCAGGCTGGACGCCCTGGTGGAAAAGCTCGGCAATTTCCCGATAGCAAAAGGTTTGGGAAAATTTTGGGAAGCGTTCAAAAACGTAAGCAAGCACCTCTCGATTTAACGCGCTCCGGCCTGATTGCCAACGTCGCGAGGGCATGAAAACCGCTTATTATAAGTTAGACGCGCGTCCTGCATGACTTTTGCTGTAGTCAAGCCCGTGCCCCGTCGCGATTTCTTCTCCTTTTGCACGACACTGAGGCCGATTGAGCTGAAGGCCCTCGGCGAACTGTCGCACGTGCGCCATTTGCAAAAAGGCGAATTAATCTACACCACCGGCGAGCTCGCCGAAGAAGTCTACAGTGTTAATCGGGGCGTTGTTGAGGTAATCAAGCTCATTCCCGGCGAATCGGATGAGCGCAGTTTCGTTACTCGCGGGGACATTTTCGGTGTTGCCGAGGCTCTTGGCAAAATGCCGCGCTCACGTTCGGCGCGGGCCCAGGAAATCGTCAGCTTGCAATGTTTCAATCGTGAGAATTTCGTCGCTATTTCGCAACGGGTCCCGTCGTTTCTCCTTTTCCTGTGCGAGCAAATGGCGCATCGGCTCCATCAGGTGCGTGCAGGCAACGGACCGAGCGGACCTCAGAAACTGAGCGGCAGCCTGGCGAACTTCGATTTGATTACGGTGAACCAGACCATTATTAGTTCCGGACAAACCGGCGAGCTTGAGGTGTTGAACGAACACAATGAGCGGCTGGCGACCTTCTATTTTCAAGGCGGCGCGCTGCGTAGCGGCCAATTTCAACAGCTCACCGGCGAGGAAGCATTCTGGCAGCTCTTTCTGAGTGACGATATTCCCGGGAGTTTTTCCTTCGCCTCCGGGGTGCAGCCAATTACCGAATGCCTGCAATCGGTGGAGATCAATCAATCTCCAAACGACATGCTTATTACCGCCATGCGGCATCGCGATGAGTTTCACAATCTCAAGAAAACGACACCTGACCCCAACACGCTGCTCCAACGGCTGGCCCCGAGTTTTGAATGGCCGCGCGATGCGGAGCAGGAGCTGAAGCCGTTGGCCGAACGAATCTGGAACTACACCAATGATCGCCGCTTCACTATTAATGAGCTGTTTCGACAGAATGCAGTTTGTGAATTGAAAATCTATATCGTGGTTTCCGAGATGTTGCGGATTGGGCAAATCGCAACCGTCCATCCCATGCCGCAACTGGCGAAGGCGTCGTGAAGAAGAGCCCCCTTATTTTGTTCGTCGTCCTAATCGTGCTCGCTCAAGGCAGTTGTTCCTACGTTACCTCCAACGGACGGCATCAGGCTGCATATGCCCGTTATATTAGGCATTCCAGTTACAACCGGATGAAGCTGCAACGAAAGCTCTCCCGTTCGCCGAAAATTCAGCCGCCACGCATGGAAAGCGAGCCAACAATCGCGACCAGCACTGGACCCGAATCCGTTACCGCGAGCGCTGAACCAGCCACATCCGAAAACTAGTTGCCTTCCCGTTGCACCGGAATTGGCCGGCCGGCATCATCAAGCGCGACGTAAACGAAAACGCCGCGCGTTACCAGGATTTGCCGGCCATGTTCCCGGAAGCGTTCCACCCAAACCTCCACCGGGATGGTCATTGACGTCCGCCCGATTTTTTCCA
>QHQU01000253.1 GCA_003219925.1 Verrucomicrobiota bacterium | reverse complement strand
GTGAAGCGTAATGAAAACGTGCGGAAGAATGCCCAGAATTTGCGGCGTGAAATGCAGCCCGGCCGTCGGCGCCGCAAGTGAGCCCTCGTATTTCGCGAACACCGTTTGATAGCGCGCTTCATCTTCTGCCCTAAAGCGAGGGTCTATGACTGCTAACCGCTTAATATACGGCGGCAAGGGCATCGCACCGCCTTGCTGCACATCGACATCTTCAGACAACGTGATTTCCCGTGAACCATCTTCAAAAATTTCGCCCGCTTCCGCGCGCACTCCTTGGATAACAGCGGCTGCGCCTTTACCAAATTTGCGGCTCGGCTTTACCAACGCTTTCCAACGGCAAGGCGCAGTTTTTTCCAAAAACAAGAACTCGAATTTCCCGTCATTGGAAAAATGTCGCGCCGGTAAAACGCGCGAGTTATTCAAGACGAGCAGATCCTCATCGCGTAGAAATTTTTTCAGATCAACAAAATGCGCATGTTCGATTTTCTTCCGGTCGCGAAGCACCACCATCATGCGCGAATCTTCTCGCTGCGGCAGCGGATGTTGCGCAATCAATTCCCGGGGCAGCTCGTAATAGTAATCATTTAGCCGCGTACTCACGCCTTCATCATCAAAGGATTTGATCGCGCGCGCAAAGATGACATCATCAGCCCGTGCTTCAGCCCGCGCTTTCTCTCGTTCTCGAAGCGCTGAAGGAAATTCGTGAGTCCCAGGAGAAAACGTTCCGCGTTTCCCGCGCAACGCTTAACCGATTGCTGGAGTCACGGCGCCACCAAAACGTTCCCGATATTGCGGCGAAAGCCGCTTCGCTCGGCCAGGTGCGCGATCGCGTCTGCGTGTGCACGAAGTGTCCGCACCTCGCGCGCAGCCGCACCCAAACCGTTTTCGGAGTCGGTAATCCAGATGCGGAGTTGATGTTCGTCGGTGAAGCACCGGGCGCGGATGAGGACGCACGCGGTGAACCGTTCGTGGGCCGGGCCGGTCAATTGCTCACTCGCATCATCGAAACGATGGGCCTTAGCCGGGACGAGGTTTATATCGCAAATATTTTAAAATGCCGTCCCGACATGCCGAGGGGCGCGCCGGGAAATCGTCCCCCGACTCCCCAGGAAATGCAGACCTG
>QHQU01000068.1 GCA_003219925.1 Verrucomicrobiota bacterium | reverse complement strand
GATGAAAAATTGCGTCGAACTTTTCGCCACCGAATTGTTCCCGCCAATTCAGCTTCGCCAGATCGGCCGCAACAAAATCGCCGCGATAGCCGCCGAGATTCTTAAAATCGCCGGAGCGAAAGTCGTCGATCGCGCTTAATCGCGAGTTTGGAAATCGCTCCTGTAATTCCAGAACGAGATTCGATCCGATGAAGCCGGCGGCGCCGGTCACGAGCAGGTTCAATTTTGCTTCAGTTGCTGGCACTGGAGAAATGCGCGCGGAAAACGCGCCTGACTAAATAAATCTTGAACGGGGAAGCGCAAGCCGCTATTGCTCGCTTAGTTCTTTGCGAGTTTGAAACAGTGGATCGGCGCGAGAAATCCGGTGTGAAGCCGGAGCAGTTGCGCTGCTGTAACTGGATACGATTTCCCACAAGCCAATCGTTTGGCTATGGAACACAGACTTGTAGTCTGTGCGCCCAGCGGAGTTCCAACTCCGCTGAAGCAAAAAAGCGGGCATAATGTCCGCTTGGCGCACAGGCAAATTGCCCGTGTTCCGAACAGCGGTGAAGGCGGGAAAAAGGTGAGTCCGAAAGACCTTCGGGCCGCAAGCCAGGAGCCAGAATATTCGAACCGGTCCGCCTCATTCGCCAGCGTGACGCTGAACCCAGATTTTAACTTTTGGGTCCGCGTTCGCTGTAAACCGATTCCGGAATCCGCCAGTCCGGCTCGGACCGCGAAAAAACTTCTTCGCAAAAAGAAGAATGAGAGTGGAGCGAACGGCTCTGCCGCGAGTTCTCCTCTCGAAACAGGAGGATTTGAAGTGCAGAAAAGCCGTTCGCTATTTTTTTTGGTCTCGTTTCTCGCCACGTCGATTTGCTACGCCCAGCAGTCCTCGCCGACACCTGTCCCGGATTCAGAGCCAATCGTCATCACCGGAACACGCATTGACATTCCGCTCGACCAATCGCCCGCCAGCATCAGTGTCGTGACTTCGCAAGACTTCGAAGAAAAACAAATCGAGCGCGTCGCCGATGCGTTGCGTGAAGTCCCCGGCCTTTCCGTTGTGCAAAGCGGGACGGCCGGCCAGCTCACTTCGGTTTTCACGCGCGGCTTGCGCAGCGAGCACACCCAGGTGCTTCTCGATGGCATACCCATCAACCAGGGACTGGCAGGCCTGATGAATTTCGCCGATTTCACCACCGATGACATTGATCGCGTTGAAGTCGTGCGTGGACCACAGAGCACACTTTACGGCCCGCGCGCGCTCGCTGGAGCGATTCAAATTTTCACCAAGCGCGGCGACGGAGATCCGACGTTTATGTTCAGCGCCGAAGGCGGATCATACGGCACCTTTCGCGAAGTGTTCGAGAGCGAGGGGAAAATCGGTCAACTGGATTATTCGCTCGGACTCAGCCGGGTCGACACCGACAACGCGCGCCCGAATAATCAATATCGATTGACTAACGCGATCGCGGACATCGGCTGGTCGCCGGACACGACCCTGCGGATAGGCAGTTTGATCACCTACTCGCTCGCTGACACCGGTAATCCGAACACGATTTTTGATCCAAAACCGCTCGATAATTTTCTGACAGAACGCTGGTTGATCGGACCGCATATCGATTGGCAACCAGTCGAATGGTGGGACCACCACCTCATCGTCAGCTACGACCACGAGCGCCAACTGAACGACCCAAACCAGGATGGATTCGTTGGCCCAACGCGAGCGTTGTTCGAGCGAACACAGGTTGACTATCAGAATGATTTACGCCCGACCTCATGGCTCACCATCACCAGCGGTTTCTTTTACAGTCGTCTCAATGCCGGACAGGAACGGCCGTTCATCTTGCAAGACTTTGGACCACAGCCACGCTTTGTCAGCGATCACACGGAGGAGACCGGCGTCTTTGCACAACTGATACTGATGCCATGCGAAAATTTAATTTTCGTTAGCGGCGGCCGATTCGATCACTTCAATCAATTCGGAGACGTCTGGACCTGGCGGGAAGCGGCCAGCTATCTCATCCGCCAAACCGATACTACCCTACACGCCAGCGTGGCGACCGGATTTTCGCCACCCAGCAGCCAGGACAAGATTTTCGGAATGAATTTCGGACTCGAGCCCGAACGCGATTTGGGCTGGGACGCGGGAATCGAGCAACGACTTTGGAACAAACGTGTTATTCTCGGTGCAACTTATTTTCACAACGATTTGTCCAACGTCATCGGATTCAATGGACTTTTTGACACGCTCAACCTGGGGAAGGCGCGAACGCAAGGTATCGAATGCGAGCTGCGCGCGCGGCCGTTGGATGAACTCGATCTAGTCGCGACTTATACTTATTTAGACGCGGAGAAAATCGGGTCAGCTGACATTTCACAATTGCCAGGCGCCCGCTTGCCGCGGCGGCCGCGCCATGAAGCGTATGTCTCGGCCTCATACCTGTGGTGCAAGAAATTGCGTACCACGCTTTCGGCAAAATGGGTGAATGCGCGGGAAGAACTGAATTTCGGCGGACCGAACTTCGATATCGAGGATTACAGCTTTGTGAATTTTGCGGCGGAATACGAAATCAGCCCGCATCTGTCCGTTTTCGGTCGCATCGACAATCTGACGAATGAGCATTATGCGGAGGTGTTCGGCTTTCCTGCGCTCGGCCGCGCCGCCTACGGGGGAGTGAAATTACGATTTTGATAACACGGGCTGTCATCCCGAGGCGCACAGACGCCGAGAGACCTCACGAACAGGGATAACTTATATGTGTCATCAGCCTTGCGAGGTCCCTCGCTTGCGCTCGGAATGACGGAGGTATTGTCATTCCGATCTGCTCGTCATGCTGAGGCCCTTGTCATTCCGAGCGAAGTCGAGGAATCTCTAAATATTATGTCGGAGGGGAGTGATTCTCGACTGCGCTCGATATGACAGGAGTATGAATCCTCTGCTCTATTGCCTGATCGGCGTTGCTGGCGGCGGATTGCTGGCTGCGTTTGTTTTTTTTCTGACGCGCCGTGATTCGAAAATTGGTCCCCTCGTTCTAGGTAAAATCGAGTTGCTTGAGCGCGCTCAGGAACGAGAAGAAAAGGTGTTTCGCGATGAATTGGCGCGGAACCGCGAGGAAAATGCCAACGCCGCCAAATCGCAACGCGAAGAACTGACCGCCTCGTTGGAAAGCGTGCGCGGGATCGTCGATCTGCGTTTACAGGAATTGCAAAAAGACAATGCGCAGCAAATCGAACGAATGCGCGCCACGGTAGACGAAAAATTGCAGGGAACACTCGAAAAACGCCTGGGCGAATCGTTTAAACTGGTGAGCGAGCGATTGGAAAAGGTACACCAGGGTCTCGGGGCGATGCAGCAATTGGCAAGCGATGTCGGTGGATTGCAGCGGGTGCTGACCAATGTGAAAACGCGCGGCGGCTGGGGCGAAGTGCAGCTCGGGACGCTGCTCGAACAGTTGCTCACTTCGGAACAATTCGATCGCAACGTCCAAACGCGGGATGATAGCGGCGAACGCGTAGATTATGCGATCAAACTGCCGGGCGAAGGAAATGGCGCAGCAGTGTGGCTGCCGATCGACGCCAAATTTCCGATGGAAGATTATCAGCGACTAATTACGGCACAGGAAAGCGGCGATTCAATGCTAACCGACGGCGCGATGAAAGATTTGGAAACGCAGCTAAGGAAATCGGCGAAAGATATCTGTGCGAAATATATTAATCCGCCAAAGACGACCGATTTCGCGCTGATGTTTCTGCCGACCGAAGGATTATATGCAGAAGCGATTCGTCGAGTCGGTCTGGTCGAGCAGATCCAGCGCGATTGCCGGGTAGTTTTCGCCGGGCCAACCACGCTGGCAGCGTTGCTCAACAGTCTGCAAATGGGATTTCGCACTCTCGCGATCCAGAAGCGATCGAGTGAGGTCTGGAACTTGTTAGCTGGAGTCAAAACAGAGTTTGCCAAGTTTGGCGACGCGCTTTCAAAGGTAAAAGACAAGCTCGACCAAGCCGCCAGCGACATGGACAAAGTGGCGGTGCGCTCCCGCGCGATCACGAAAAAGCTGCGCGACGTGGAAGAACTGCCGAGCAACCCGCAGCCTTTGCTGCCGGAGTTACTGCAGGGGGAAGAGGAAGAATAGTTCGTCATCCCGAGCACAGTCGAGGGATCCCGAGGAAGTTACCTTAAAGATTTCATGGCGGGGTCCCTCGACTATCGCTCGGGATGACGGAAAGTTCGCTCGCCATCGCTCCATTTTCACAGCACATCATCCCACTTCGCCTTGTCCTTGAGCAAAAGCTCGCGCAATAAACGAATCGGCGGCATGCCGTGATCGAGCAGCTGATTGTGAAATTGTTCTAACGAGAACTCGGCATCCTGCTGCGCCTTGTAATCGTCGCGCAATTTCAAAATCTCCATTTTGCCGAGACTGTAGTTCAAGTAGCCGTAATCGAAGGTGCCGCGCATCGCTTCACTACGCGCCGGTTTATCTTCGTAGTAGCTATTTTCTCGAAAGAATCTGGTCGCCTCATCGACCGACATCCCCTGGGTGTGCATTTTTACCGAAACGCAAAGCCGGCAAAGCCGCAGCAACGCTTCCGAAGCCTGTGCCATCCGATATTTTGCCGCCCGTTCTTGTTCCTCGGCAGACCCGGGAGGTTTTTTGGGGCCGCCGAACCCCTGGTCCAGCATCATTTGCTCGCAATAATGCGCCCACCCCTCAATGAAAGCGTAGCTGCCAAAAATCTTCTCAATCTTATTCGCGCTCGAGGCGTTCAAGCGCAGAAATTGCACATAATGACCCGGATAGGCCTCGTGGATCGAGGTCACATCCGCGGTGTAGTAGTTAAATGAGGTAAGCCATTCTTCCTTTTGCTGCTCGCTCCAGTTTGGCTCAACCGGCGTGACGTAATAGAATGCTTCGGTCGCTTTTTTCTCGAACGGCCCCGGTGTGTCCATCGAGGCGAACGAGGTCGCCCGGTCATATTGCGGCGTTTCTCTTACCTGCGCTTTCGCGTTCGGCGGAATGCCGACAATCTTGTGCTCGGTAACGTAACCGCGGATATGATCCAAATTCTTCGCAATATCGGGAATTAATTTGTCGGCGCCGGGATGATCTTTCTGGATTTCCTTGAATACTTCCGCCGGCGATTTATTCGGATCGATGATTTTGGCGGCATCGGCGAATGTTTGTTGCTCCTCTTTTAACTTCGCCAGTCCGATCTCGAGAATCTTGGCCGGCGGCAAATCGACCAGCTCAGTTTCTGTTAGCCACCGTTGATACTTGGCCTCGCCCAAGGCGAAGTTTGGCGTCGCTTTCGGGAGCTTGTCCTTTTCCAGCCAGCTCGCGAAATCGCTGAGTGCGGTGGCGGCCCTGCGATTGGCATCGATGAAATTCCCGCGCAGCTCCTGATCCTTCACGGTCTCGACCGCACTCACCATGTCTTTCCGCAAAAAATCGGCGGAACCGCGTGCGATCTGGATTGCGAGTTCGACGTACGGCCTGGGCAAAACCGCCTCCAGATTGGTTTTGCCGGCGATGAGAATGTTCGGGATTTGGGCTTCAATTTGGAGCAGGCTGCGAACGCGGTCTTCCAGCGGTGCGAAATTGCGCGCGATGTAAATGTTCAAATCGGCGCAGCGCGCATAGGTCATGGGGTTGCGCTCGAACTTGTGGACATCCTGAAATTCGAAAAGCTCGTTCGCGATTGCGGCTTGCAAGATGCGTAAGTCGATTCCATTGCGCGTATTCAGTTCCTCAGGCTCGAATTTCCGCAGCCGGTCCTCAAAACGGCGAAGACGCTGCAATTCGGCATCGAGCGCAAGCCGGCTGAAATCATCCGCCCGGCCATCGTATTCATGGAAACCAAGCCGGGTCGCAAGAAGCGGGCGCGCGTTCAGGTAACCTTTGATGAACTCTTCCGCCACCGCGCTGAAATCGGCATCGGTGTTTTGCGCGGCGTTAAGCGCCGGAACGATCGCGAAAAGGATGACGAGGAGAAATCGTTTCATCATTGCGCTAACAGACTATTGAGAAACCCTCATCCTAGCCTCTCCCCAGGGAGAAGGAACCGCTCTCTGGTGCAATTACGGAGACACGCGAAGTGCCGGCTTCCGCTCCATTAGGGAGAGGATTGAGGTGAGGGCAGTTTTTCAACAGTTTGGTAGGATGGGACGTTAACGAATGGGTTGACCGTTGCCAAAAATTTCGCCCTGAGCGAAAATCATGATCTTCATGAAACGTCGATTCGTTCTTATTGTGGTGGGGTTCCTCGCGGTCATCAACGGGCTACTGGTGCTGCGGCTCTTCACCGTCCACGCGGCGGAAAATGATCCGGATAGCGGCTACGCGCAGATCGCGGTCTTCGCCAAAGCGATACAGTTGCTGCGACAGGATTATGTGGATGGTGATAAGACGAGTTATCACGATCTCGTCTATGCCGCGATGAAGGGGATGCTCGCCTCGCTCGATCCCCACAGCCAGTTCATGGAACCGGACGATTTTCGCGACATGCAGGACGATACCCGCAGCCGCTTCAACGGACTGGGTATCGAAGTCTCGACCAAAAATGGTGTCCTCACCGTTGTCACACCAATGGAAGACACCCCGGCGGCGAAGGCGGGCATTCTGGCGGGCGATCAGATTTTGAAAATTAACGGCACGCCGACGGAGAAATTGGAATTGCAACAGGCGGTCAATCTGCTGCGGGGCAAACCAGAACAGAAGGCGACCCTAACGATTCTTAGACCGTCCAGCAAAGAAGTTAAAGATTACGTGCTGGAGCGCGCCGAAGTAAAGGTGCAGAGCGTGAAGAATGCCCATCTCATCGATAAGGAACTGACCGGCGCATTCAAGGTCGGTTACGTGCGGGTGGTGCAGTTCAACGAACCGACGGCCGAAGAGTTAGCGAAGACGCTCGATGAATTGCAGAAGCAAGGAATGCAGGCCCTGGTTTTGGATTTACGAAATAACCCCGGCGGCCTGCTCAACAGCGCGGTCGATGTCTGCGCCCAGTTCCTGCCACCTAATACAATAGTCGTTTCCACTCAGGGACGAGCCGCATCGCAAGAACGCGACTACCCCACTTCCTCCACGGCAAAGGAGCGCCCGCGTTTTCCGCTGGCGGTATTGGTCAATGAAGGTAGTGCCAGCGGCGCGGAGATCGTTTCGGGGGCGCTCAAGGACTTAAAACGCGCCATCCTTGTCGGCGAAACAACTTTCGGGAAAGGATCAGTGCAGAATGTTTTGCAACTGCCCGATGGATCGGCTTTACGTTTTACCACCGCGAAGTACTACACCCCCGGTAAGCAGGTTATCCACGGGAACGGAGTCACGCCGAATATTGCAGTGCCAATGACGGCTGAACAGGAGCACGCCCTTTTCCTTTCGCGCAACAGCGACACCAAAATCGGGGACGAGAAAACGCAGGTTCGTTCGCGCGACCCGCAAATGCTGCGCGCGATTGACGCCCTCAAAGGTGTAATGACCTACGCGCAGGAAAACTCGCCGAAAAACGAGGCCAAAAAATAGTCGTCATCCCGAGCGAAAATGCCAGTCCGGCTCGGACCGAGGGATCTCGGCGCGAAGCTTTAAGTAACTTCAACGGGATCCCTCGACTACGCTCGGGATGACGACTGCTTTGTGACAATTCTCGCGATCGAAACCTCTTGTGACGAGACCGCGGTGGCGATCTTGCGCGGCCGAAACCGCCAGTGCGGCCCGGAGCTGCTCGCCAGCGAAGTGGCCTCGCAAACTGCGGAGCATGAAAAATTCGGCGGCGTAGTGCCGGAAGTCGCGTCCCGCAATCATGTCGCGCAGCTACCGCGCTTGCTCGAGCGCGCAATGGCATCCGCGAAGATTACGATCAATGAGATCGACGCCTTCGCCGCCACGAGCGGACCGGGGCTCGCCAGTTCGCTACTTGTCGGAAATTCGGCGGCGAAAGGTCTGGCCATCGGCGCCGGCAAACCATTTCTCGCGATCAATCATCTGGAAGGGCATTTGCTCTCGCCATTTTTTGGCTGCGAAAAAATCGAGCCGAACATTGCTCTGATCGTGAGTGGCGGGCACAGTTTGCTCGTCAACGTGCGGGGCGTTGGCGATTACGAAATTCTTGGTACCACGCTCGATGACGCCGCTGGGGAGGCGTTCGATAAGGTGGCGAAGTTGCTTGGGCTCGGTTATCCGGGCGGCCCTGAGATTGAAATGCGGGCGCAAACAGGTAACGCGAAAAAATTCGATCTTCCCCGGAGCATGCTGAACTCCGGAGATCTGAATTTTAGCTTCAGCGGCTTGAAGACGGCGGTGCGGTATTTGTTGCCGAAAATTGTCATCCCGAGCGAAGTCGAGGGATCCCGCCATGAAAGCTTAAAGGTAACGCATCGGGATCCCTCGACTCACGCTCGGGATGACGTGCTGGCGGATCTCTGCGCCTCCTTTCAAGAAGCAGTCATCGATGTCTTGCGCGAGAAAAGTTTGTGCGCGCTGCAGCAAACCAAATCGCGCCGTCTGACGTTGAGCGGCGGCGTGAGTTGTAATCGCGCGCTGCGGGAAAATTTGCGCGCCGCCTGCCAGAAAAATGGTATCGAATTCCTTGTCGCTGAACCTTGGCTGTGCACCGACAACGCAGCCATGATTGCATTCGCTGCGATGCTGCGACTGGAAAACGGAATTGTTTCCGATTTGGCGGAGGAGATCGATCCAAATCTTGCGCTCAGGTGATTCTTTTCTGCCGGGTAGCGCGCGCGTCTCGCGTGCAATGCCAGTCCGGCTCGGACTTTCGGCGTCCCGGCGAAACAATCTTTAAAAGTCCGCGAAACCGAGATGGTTTCGCCAACACGCGAGACGCATGCGCTACCCGGCAGCTCCCCAGATCAGGCAATCAGTACTCACGGGCGAGGAGATAATTTGCGAGTTCTCGCAGCGGCTCAGCTTCTTTGCCAAAAAGTTTGAGCGCGTTTTGCGCAGCGTGGGTCAGCCGCCGCGCTTCTGCGCGCGATGCTTCCAGCCCAATCACCGCCGGATAGGTTGCCTTTTGGGCGGCGATATCTTTGCCTGCGCTCTTGCCGAGCTTCTCGCTCGTTTGCGTGACGTCGAGAATGTCGTCTATCACCTGAAAAGCCAGGCCGAGTGCGTAGCCAAACCTGGTAATCGCGCGCAGCTTTTTTGGGTCGGCATTTGCACTCATTGCACCGAGACGAACGGAGGTGGTGATCATGGCAGCCGTTTTATGTTCGTGGATGTAACGGAGTTGAGCGCGCGAAACTTTTTTACCTTCCGCTTCGAGATCTGCCACCTGGCCGGCAATGAGCCTGCGGCTGCCGGCCGCGATCGAGATCTCGCGAAACATTTCCGACATGGAATAGCGGCGCGTCGGTTTGGCGCGGGCCGCAATTTCGAACGCGACGGTGAGCAACGCGTCGCCCGCAAGGACGGCAATGCCGTCACCGAAAACTTTGTGACAGGTCGCGCGGCCGCGTCGGAAATCGTCGTTGTCCATGCTCGGCAAATCGTCGTGAACTAAGGAATAGGTGTGGATGCACTCCATTGCGCAGGCCAATGGGAGTGCGTCACGCATTCTTCCCTTGCAACCTTCAGCCGCAGCGAGACAAAGAATCGGGCGCAACCGCTTGCCGCCGGCAAACATACTGTAACGCATCGCTTTGTGGATGGTCGGCGGCGCTGCATTTTCTTTTGGCAGGAACCGATCCAGCGCATGATCAATCATCCGCTGACGGGATTTGAGATACAGGGTCAAATTCACGTTACCGAATGCTGCGGCTCGATAGCTGGATATTACATTCTTGATGCTCGATGCGTGATGCTCAACGCGAAAGTTCATCGCGCGGTCCCAGATTCTGGATTCCGGGGAGCGCAGGCTGCTAGCCTGCCGTCGTCGGCAGCTTGCCGACGAAAATCCCCTGTGTCGCAACCGAAAGATCAAGCGTCGCTTAAATGAAGACTTTCCGGCAGGCTGGCAGCCTGCGCTACCCAGGAGCCTGCAGCGCCGCCTCGCATACCGGCATTAGCACATAAAATTTCCTAAGTTTTCGTCGGCTGGCGCGTTAAACTTTTAGACCAAATGCCCGACGCTGACGCGAACGCGGACTCGGAGCGGATGCAGATCCTGCTGCGAAGATTTGAGATTCCGTTGTTGCAATTTGCGACGCGCATTACCGGCGACCGGGAACGAGCACGTGATGTGGTGCAGGAAACTTTTGTGAAACTTCAAAACAACGGTGCCTTTCAAAACCCGGAGCCTGCGACCTGGCTTTTTACCGTTTGCCGGAACGGGGCACTCAATGTTTGCCGCAAGTTCTATTGAGAATTGTGGCGACCCTCCCGCCACGGCAACAGGAAGTGATCCAATTGAAATTTCAAAATGATCTTAGCTATCAACAGATCGCCGAGATCACGAAAACAACGGCTAACAATGTGGGCGTGCTGATCCACACCGCGCTGAAAACGTTGCGGCAGAGATACGCCAACGCGGCAAAGGATTTTGTTCCTTTTACTCCCAGAACTAACGAGATATGAACATCGACGATCCCAAATTAACTGCCTACGCCCTGGACGAACTCGACGAGGCAGAGCGAGCAGCAATTGCGCAGGAAGTAGCAGCGTCGCCCGAAGCGCACCGCGAAATCCAGGAGACGCAAACGATGGCGCGACTGTTACGAGCGGAGTTTGCCGCGGAATTGGAGCATCGGCAGGATGTCGATGCTACGAGCAAACCCCTCTCCGCGAATTTGAGCGATATTCACGATGATCCCTGGTTTTGGTCAATCGCGCGCCCACTCGCAATCGCGGCGGTAATTGCAGTCTTTGCTGTGATTGGGCTGGCTATCTTCGGTGGTTACAAGCTTCATCAAAACGAAATCGCGCAGGCTTCAAGGCACCCGACTAACCTTCCCTTGGCGGCACCAAGCGACGCCGAGGCAGAGACGACTAGGCCAATGATCGCGCTGCAACCGCCAGCGGCAGCGCAACCGGAGTTTGGCGAAGAGGTGTCCCCAGGTGGCGACCTTCGAACTCAAAACGGAAAGTTCGACACTTCCGATTACGGGCACTTCATCGAAAATCCGTTTCTTCCGGCGTTAGATAATCCACTCTCGACGTTCTCGGTCGATGTGGACACGGCGTCTTATTCGATCCTGCGCCGATTCATCAATGGCGGGTCGCTTCCACCGAAGGATGCGGTCCGGATTGAGGAGATGATTAACTATTTCACCTATGATTATCCACCGCCGAAGGCAGATGAGCCCTTCTCGATTAATGTCGACATCGCGAGCTGTCCCTGGGAAAAAACGCATCGGCTGGTCCGGATTGGTTTGAAGGGGCGCGAGATCCCGGACCCTGTCGTGAAAAAGGACGTCGCGCAGCAGATAGATGGAACGCCGGTGACGATCGCGAAGGACGTGAAGATCCAGGTCGAGTTTAATCCGGCGCTGGTGGGATCGTATCGTTTGATCGGTTACGAAAAACGGCGGCTGCGGAAAGAAGATTTCAATAACGATAAGGTCGATGCCGACGAAATCGGTGCGGGGCATATGGTGACGGCATTGTATGAGGTAGTGCCGGTGGATGGGGCAGCCAGCCCAAGCGTGCCGCCGGTGGATCCGCTCAAGTATTCTGTCCCGCCAGAAAATGCGCGATCAAACTCTAGCGAGATGTTGACCGTGAAGCTGCGTTACAAAAAGCCCGAGAGCGACAAGAGTGAATTGCTCGAACGTGCGGTAGTGGACGACGGGAAACAGTTCGCGAACGCCTCGGCTGATTTCAAATTTGCGGCGGCAGTGGCCGAATTTGGAATGTTATTGCGCGATTCGGAGTTCAAAGGAAGCGGAACGATGGGCGCGGTGCTGCAGTGGGCGCAGGAAGGAAAAAGCGCAGATACGAACGGTTATCGCGCCGGGTTTCTTGAGCTGGTGCGAAAGGCGGAGGCGTTGAAACGAGGTTAAGGCGTTGTAGCCGCCGCCGTCACTGGCGACAGATTCCAATGGTTGATAACATATCCTGCCGCCAGTGACGGCGGCAGCTACAACGATTCAAATATTTTCCGCGGTCTCCGTCGTCGCCACCGGTTTCACGCGCATGGCGAGGAATGCGCCGAACAACAAGATGGCGGCGCTCCAAAGTTGTGCGGTGGTTAATTGTTCGCCGAAGATCCAAGCGGACAGAGCGACTGCGCCGAGCGGGCAGAGTAGCTGGAGCGTTTGGGCCAGAGCGACACCGATTTCCTGGATGGCAACGTAATAAAGGACGTGGGCCATCGTGATACAGGTCACGGCCGAGATCACGAGAATGAGATTTACGAACCAGCTTACTTCAACCGGGGTCCCGACATTTCCAAAAGCACAGGTGAGTGGAAAAAGCAGGACCGAGGTAATCAAACTAATGAGACCAAAACTACGAATGGAACCAAGCTCGGCGGACGGACGCTTTACCAGGACGCCGTACAGCGCCCAACAAGTGGTGGCGACGAAGGCAATTAACAATCCGCGAATAGCGACGTGCCCGGCGGTAGCCCCGGGTTGAAACCAAAAGACGCCAACGGCGCCGACTAATCCCAGCAAGGTGCCGACTTGAAATTGCCATTGCCGAAGAATGTGGCGCTCTTCCGGAAAGAAAATGAGCGCAAGCAAAGCAGTCATGATTACCGAAGAACGGGTGAAGATGGCGTAAACGCCTGGACCGATGTAAACAAGGGCGATCGTCTGAGTGATTTGATGGACGACGTTTGGGACTGCCGGGATCAGGCAGAGAACGAACGCGCGAAGATCGAGTCGCGGCCCGCCTCCTCGCCGAACACGAAAAGCGACGAAGGGGGGCGATCGCAATACAGGCAACGCTGTAGCGGTAAAAATTTTGCGCCCAAACATCGTAGTAACGCAGCAGGTAAAATTGGAAAAGTGATGGCAGCGACCAAATGATGACAGTGGCGAAAAGAGCCAGATATCCTCGAGAAATGTTGCGCGTCCCCGAGCCTGGCTCCGGCGCCGTGATGGCGGATAAAAATTTCACGGACTTGGATTTTGCTGGCTTACTTGCGTTTGATCGCGCAAAAGGATAATTGCCGAAGGAGGAGCCATGACCATTTCAAAATTTCTATCGACCGCAGCGATTATTTTTTCACTGACAATCCTGGGCGCCGAAGCGAAGCCGCCCGCTGGATCATCCGAAGCGGGCGGCCACGTTAACAAAGGCGTGGAGCTCGCGCAGCAACGCAAATACGACGAGGCAATCAAGGAATTTACGACGGCGATCGAGGCGAATCCGAAAAACGCCAAAGCCTATTTGAATCGCGGGACGGCCTATCGTGCGCTGTGGGCACAGGAGATGACATCGCCATCGGCGGCACAGAGATACGACGCGGCGATGGCCGATTTCGCCAAGGCGATTGAGATCGCGCCCAAGGATGAGATGGGATACATCGAGCGGGGCCAGACCTTCGTCATGCAAAAGCAGTATTCGGAAGCGCTGGCGGATCTAAGTAAGGCGGCCGAGCTGAAACCGGACAATACGATGGGGATACGACTGCGCGGATTCGCCGAGATTGGAATGGGAGACTGGGACAAAGCGGCTGCGGATTTTACAGCGGTCCTGCAAAAGGATCCGAACGACGCGCAGGCCTATGAACGACGTGGGTTCGTGTTTCGCAGCCAGAAGAAATACAACGAGGCCATCGCCGATTACGACAAGAGTCTGGAGATCAAACCCGATCCCGATGTTTACGCAAAGCGGGGTTATACCTACGTAACCTATCTGCAAAACTACGAGAAAGGGATCGCGGATTATCAGCAAACCCTGAGGATCAATCCGAACGATTACGATACGCAACAGCGCTTGCAATACGCGCAATCGGCCCTCGCCGCCAAAAACGCTCCGCCTCCCGCGCCTACTCCCGCACCGACACCGCAACCTGGCTTGTTTACGCCCCTAAACATCGGAATCGCGCTGGTCGTGCTTCTGGTCTTAATCGGGGTCATTTTCGTCTTGGCCCGCCGCCGCGGAGGCGGTGAAGACGAGGCCGAATCGAGCGGGCGGATCCGCTAAGAATTTGCTTTGACAGGGCAGGCCCGGCTGATAGTTTGCGAACGCTTTTTGCTGGACGAAGCGGTCCCAAGGTCGTTCAAACGGCGGCTCTGGGACTTTTGCTTCTCTGGCGCGAGCGAAACCGGTTCGCCCATGTAGCTCAGTTGGTAGAGCACGTCCTTGGTAAGGACGAGGTCACCGGTTCAATCCCGGTCATGGGCTCCAGTGAGCCTGCCAGCACAAAAGCATCAGACGAAGTTTAGTTTAAACAGGAGAATTCGAAAATGGCTAAGGAAGCATTCAAACGCGATAAGCCGCACGTAAACGTCGGCACAATCGGTCACGTGGACCACGGCAAAACAACTTTGACTGCCGCGATCACCACTATTCTGGCCAAGAAAGGCATGGCCGAAGCGCGCAAATACGCTGACATCGATAACGCGCCGGAGGAGAAAGAGCGCGGTATCACGATTAACACCGCGCACGTGGAATATCAGAGCGAAAAGCGACATTATGCCCACGTCGATTGCCCGGGCCACGCCGACTACGTGAAGAACATGATCACCGGTGCAGCGCAAATGGACGGTGCCATCCTGGTGGTTTCGGCTGCGGACGGTCCGATGCCGCAAACGCGCGAGCACATCCTGCTGGCGCGCCAGGTGGGCGTTCCCTCCATCGTCGTGTTCCTGAACAAAGTGGACATGGTGGACGATCCCGAATTGCTCGACCTGGTGGAAATGGAAGTGCGCGATTTGCTCACGCAGTATGAATTTCCGGGCGACAAAATTCCGATCGTGAAGGGCAGCGCACTCAAGGCGCTCGATGGCGATGCCGACCAGGAGAAACAGGTGCTCGCCCTCGTCTCCGCGATTGACGATTACATTCCAGTGCCAGACCGGCCGATCGATCAGCCGTTCCTGATGCCAGTCGAAGATGTGTTCAACATTGAAGGCCGTGGCACAGTCGCGACCGGTCGTGTTGAGCGTGGCGTGCTCAAGAAAATGGAGGAAGTCGAGATCGTCGGCATTCGTCCCACCGCCAAAACAACCGCGACCGATATCGAAATGTTCCGCAAACTTCTCGACGAAGCGCGCGCGGGCGACAACGTCGGCGTGCTTCTGCGCGGAACGAAGAAGGAAGAGATCGAACGCGGCCAGGTCATTGCCAAGCCGGGCACGATCAAGCCGCACAAGAAATTTAAGGCGGAAGTGTACGTCCTGAGTAAGGAGGAAGGCGGTCGTCACACCCCATTTTTTACTAATTACCGGCCGCAATTTTATTTCCGCACCACCGACGTGACCGGAACGGTCAAGTTGCCGGATGGCGTCGAAATGGTCATGCCGGGCGATAATGTCGCCATTGAGGTCGAATTGATTACCCCAATCGCGATGGAGAAGACGATTCGCTTCGCCATTCGCGAAGGCGGCAAAACTGTTGGCGCCGGTCGCGTGAGCGAAATTCTGGATTAATATACCTCTCCCGCTGACTCTGCTCGGCTTGATAGCCGATCGGACGAAGAGGAAGGGTAAGAGGACGCGGAAGAGTGAAATTTACGCCAGTAGCTCAATTGGTAGAGTAGCGGTCTCCAAAACCGTCGGTTGGGGGTTCGAGTCCCTCCTGGCGTGTTGTTTCGCTGCACATTTATAACGGTTACAATGTTAAATTGTCAGAAATCAGTGATCGGGTTCCGTTTCAACAATGTAATTCCTTTAACAATTTAACGTCCCTCCCTGCCATGCCCACGAAAATAACGACTTTCCTCTCTGAAGTGAAAGTTGAGCTACAGAAATGTTCCTGGCCCTGGGATCCGAAAGAAAAGGGCTTCCGTCGCTACAAGGAGCTGTTCGACTCCACCGTTGTCGTGATCATGGCGATGCTACTCCTTGGCGGTTACGTTGCTCTCTTTGATTTTATTCTCGTTAACGTTGTCCATTTCTTTACTCGTATTCACTAATTAGATATGCCTCAGGCGCTCGCAGCAAAAGATCAATGGTACGTTGTGCACGTGCTCTCCGGCCAGGAGAACAAGGTCAAGGACAATATCGAGAAGCGCGTCAAGACCGAGGAGATGACCGACGTCATCTACGAGGTGCTCGTCCCAACCGAGCGCGTTTCCGAGATCAAGAAAGGCAAGAAAAGCGAGACCACGCGAAAATTTTTTCCCGGCTACCTCATCGTAAACATGCACCTACTCGATCAGAACAATCAACTGGTCGATCGCACCTGGTATTTCATCAAGGATACGCCGGGAGTAATCGGCTTTGCCGGCACCAAAGATAAGCCTATCCCAATGCGACAATCGGAGGTCGAGTCGATGCTGGCGCAGATGAAGGAGCGCGAGGAAAAGGTGAAGCCCAAAGTTTCATTTGAAGTCGGCGAGACCGTCAAGGTGGCTGATGGACCGTTCCAAAACCAGAACGGTATTGTTGAAGAAATTGACCCGGAACGGGGCAAGCTGCGGGTTTCCGTCACCATCTTTGGTCGCGCTACGCCCGTCGAACTGGAATATTGGCAGGTGGAACGAGGCTAAACCCAGAGGTGATGTCGAGCACAGTCGAGACATTCCGCGGCGAAACCTTGAAGGTAACTTCAACGGGATTCTTCGACTCCGCTTCGCTCCGCTCAGAATGACAACTAATTTATGGCAAAGGAAGTAATCGCTCATATCAAACTACAAATCCCTGCCGGCCAGGCCAACCCCGCGCCACCCGTCGGCACCGCGCTCGGGCCACGTGGCGTTAATATCATGTCGTTCTGCAAGGAATTTAATGCCGCCACCCAGAAACAGGCCGGCGACATCCTTCCGTTCGTGATCACTGTTTTCAAAGACAAGTCATTTACTTTCATCACTAAAAGCCCGCCCGCGGCGGTCTTGCTAAAGAAAGCGGCTAACATCGCTGCCGGTTCCAAAGAACCTAACAAAATTAAGGTTGGTAAAGCAACGCGGAAACAAGTGATGGACATCGTGAAGACGAAGGCGAAAGACTTGAATGCACGCAACGACGAAGCCGCTTTCCGCATCATTGCCGGCACCGCCCGCCAAATGGGCCTCGAGATTGTCGACTGATTCGGAACGACGCTGAGCGGCCTAAAGCTGGTGAACGAATTTGACGCTGCGCAATTCGAGGCCCTGGGACCTTGGATTACCGGATTTGAGTTCGGAGGCAATCACTACGGCGGCCAGTACCGTGCGGATACCGATTCGCGCGTTCTTCGTTTCATAACCACATTCAGGGAGCGACTCGCCGCTTCGAATCGTGGCTGAGGCCAACCCTTGCGCATCCTGGAATGTGGCTGCCTCGAAGGTGGTCACACCACTGTTCTCGCTCAAGCCTTTCCAGAGGCGACAATCACCGCAGTCGATGTTCGAGAAACAAGCCTGCAAAAGGCAAGGTTCATTCTCTCGTCTTCAGGGATTACAAATGTTCGACTCAACAAAGAGAACCTGAATGAGCCTTCGGGGAATTCGGACCCTGGTGGGTAGTTGAAGGTCGCATCCATATCGCGCTAACGAGATTATCGACCGGTTTCAACCGCGCCTCAGGCG
>QHQU01000067.1 GCA_003219925.1 Verrucomicrobiota bacterium | reverse complement strand
GACGCTCTGCGGCGATTACGAGAATAATGCAGGCACGACACGCGAGACGCGCGTTACCCGGCACCGAGCCTGGCCCGTCCATGCTCCCGAGTAAGATCAATGATAGGACCCATTGGAACAATGCGACTCGGATTAATCTGCTCATGCGTCATGTAATAATGCCGCTTGATGTGATCGAAACTCACTGTCGCGGCAATGCCATCATGCTGGTATAAGTCGATGAGATATCCCTGGAGGTTGTGATAGTCGAGGATACGCCGCAGACTGCACTTGAAATGGATGTAGTAAACGACATCAAATCGAATGAGAGTGCAAAACAACCGCCAATCAGTCTCGACTATTCTCGTTCCGAATAAATAGCGACTTGTAGCAAGCCGCTCCTCCAATTGATCAAGGGCATCGAATAGTTGTTTGCAAGCCCGTTCGTAAACATGTTGCCTGGTGGTGAAGCCAGCTTTGTAAACGCCGTTGTTGATCTTGTCGTAAATAAAGTCACTTAGCTTCGCCTGTTCCGCGGCAATGTCCCTTGGAAAAAGATCGATCTCATTATTTTGCGCCAGGCCGCGAAAGGCATCGTTGAACATGCGGCAAATATCGTCTTCACAATTATTGACGATCTTTTTCGTGACCCTGTCCCAGAGCGCCGGGACCGTGACGCGGCCACCAAAGTTCGGATTGGTTAGGTGGTAAGCTTCGGCGAGAAAGTGAAACCCGTTAATTGGGTCGGTTGAGGCAAAGGGTTCGTGGGAACTTGCCCCTCCCCTGGAATCGGAATTGGGATCCCGAAAAGCCCATCCACGTTCATCTCGTACCGGGTCTACCACTGTCAGACCAATGACCTTTTCCAACCCAAGCAGTTTACGAGCAATTAACGTTCGGCTCGCCCATGGACAAGCCAGTGAAATGTAAAGGTGGTAACGATCAGCCACGGCCGGATAACCGGTGGTGCCATCGCTCGAGATCCAGTCGCGAAAGGCGTCCGCCTGCCGCCGAAACTCACCGGACGCGGATTGTTCCTTTTCAAACTGCGCCTTCATTTTTCCAAACCATTTTTCTTTAGCACGGCGAGTGAGAGGTTTCCAACACAGAGTGGCCAGGAGGCGTCATCCGGGGACCGGCTCGGTGACTGGAGAGCGACTTTTGGCCCCCTCAAGGGCCATTGCGTGTGCATCGACAACAAGGAGCAATGACGTGACAGCCCAGCTTTTTCTCCAGCCGGATATCGTCACCTGGATCTATCATTCACAGGTCCAATCAGATACGTATGTGGAATCCTTGTGGCGAAGGGCTGCGCCGGGGTCCTCCTACGTACTTTCCGCAGCGCAAACTGCGTAGCCTCCCGCTTCGCGTCGGCACATCGGCAGCTCATTATTATAACTATGATATTTATAGAATACCTCGCAGGCGTGACGTTCTACGAGGGTCGCATCGCGCTTCTTCTTGTTTGCCAGATATTCTATGAAAAATGGCAACGCGAGTTGGCATCACGATCGCTCTCTAGCTCGGGAAGGAGAACGAGCCGACAATCGATCGTCAGCTGCGTAGAGGGGATGCGCTAAACCCCACGCTTCCTTGAACTTTGAAATGACAAAAGAGAGCAACGTATGAACAGCTCCAACGATCAAAGGAACCGGCGCATCCTCGTGATTGACGACAATCGCGGTATTCACAATAGCTTTCGCGAAATTCTGCGCGGCGCCGCTTCAGACAAAAGCACGCTAGATGAAGCGGAAGCGCGGCTTTTCGGCGAAACCCCTTCTGGCCGGCGGACATTGGGGTTCACGATGGAGTCCGCATATCAGGGCGAGGAGGGAATCGAGTTGGTCCGAGCCGCGCTCGATAAAGGCCAGCCCTACGCAATGGCATTCGTCGATATGCGCATGCCGCCCGGGATGGATGGCCTCGAAACGATCGTAAAGCTTTGGGAACTCGACTCCGATCTCCAGGTTGTGATCTGCACGGCGCACTCGGACTACGGCTGGCACGACCTTCAAGCGAGACTCGGCAGCTCTGATCGACTGCTTATTTTAAAGAAGCCCTTCGACATCATTGAAGTACGACAAATGGCGGAAGCGCTCTGCTCCAAATGGGAATTGTTGCGGCGCAGCCGGCATCATCTGGAGGAGCTCGAGGCACGCGTGACCGAGCGCACCCAGAACCTTTCTCAGGCCAACCAGGAACTACGCGATCAGATTGCCGAGCGGAAACAGGCGGAAGCCGCACTGCGCGAAAGCGAATTACGGTTCCGTCAACTGGCGGAAAACAGCAGCGAGGTTTTTTGGGTCTTCTCACCTACTGGCGAAGAATTGTTCTATGTTAGTCCCGCCTATGAGCAGATTTGGGGATGGGCCTGCCAGAGCATCTACGAAGATCCAAAACAGTGGTTTAACAATATTTTGGAAGAGGATCGGCCCCCTGTGGCCAAAGCTCTGTCGGAATTGTCCCAAGGCACGAAGTACGACCTGGAATATCGCATCCGGCATCACAATGGTTCCATCCGGTGGATCCGCGACCGGCGTTTCGCGATCCGCGGCGAAGACAAGCAGGTCGTGCGGACCTGCGGCGTGGCGGAAGACATCACGCAACGAAAAAATCTTGAGGTCGAGATGGCCAAGGCGCGTGATGCGGCCTTGGAGGGAGCGCGCATGAAATCTGAATTTCTGGCTAATATGAGCCACGAAATTCGCACGCCGATGAACGGTGTGATCGGCATGACTGGACTCCTTCTGGAAACCGAGCTCGATCCCAAGCAGCGCGACTATGCGGAGACGATTTGCAGCAGCGCCAAGTCGCTGCTCTCGATCTTGAACGACATTCTTGATTTTTCCAAAATCGAGGCCGGCAAATTGGAGTTTGAGAATCTGGAGTTTGATTTGGATGAAGTGGTCGAAGGCGCATTGAGTGTTCTTGTACCGCAAGCACGGGCTAAAGGGTTGGAGCTCCGGAGTGAGATTGATTCCAAGGTTTGCACTTTTCTTTGCGGTGATCCCGGACGGTTGCGCCAGGTGCTGACAAATCTTCTTAACAACGCGGTGAAATTTACCGAGCAGGGCGAAGTGGTGCTGCGGGTCCTTCCGCAAGAAGATACACCATCAGGAGTTTCTCTCACTGAGGCGGTCCCGGGCAGCAAAGCGACGCTGCGTTTCGAAATCAAAGATACCGGGATCGGTCTCAGCGCGGACGCACGTGGACGAATTTTCGACGCCTTCAGTCAGGCTGATCAGTCGACTACCCGACGTTATGGCGGTACCGGACTTGGGCTGACGATCTCACGGCAGTTGGTAAGGATGATGCACGGCGAGATCGGAGTCGAAAGCGAACCAGGTAAAGGATCGACATTTTGGTTTACCAGCAGGTTTGAAAAACGCGCTGGCGGAAAAGCGGCGCCGGCAAAGCAGAAACCTCTTCTGAGCGGGCGTGTGCTGCTGGCAGATGACAACGCCACTGACCGCCAAATTCTTCGATCACAGCTGACCGCCTTGGGAATGCAATGCACCTCAGCGGCCAGCGGGGAAGAAGCGCTTCAATTCTTGTGCGAGGCGATTGCGGAGGAAAACCCATACGCGCTCGCCCTTATCGACATGCAAATGCCGGGAATGAACGGAATGGAGCTGGCTCAGGCCATTAAAAGCGATCCCATTACCAAAGATACGCGCGTCATCATGATCAGCTCCGTCGGGAATTCCATCGATGCGCAGACTCGCAAAAATGCGGACATCGACGCCTTTTTCGAAAAACCAGTGAAGCAATCGCAACTTCACCAGTGCTTGGCCAGCGTATTGGGATCCGCGCCATTAAAAAGGACTAAGGCAAACAACCATACCCTGAGCGAAGCGCGCCCGCGCGCAGTTCATGACACCCGCATCCTCATTGTTGAAGATAATGAAGTGAATAAAAAAGTCATGCTCTTGGTGCTGGACGATCTCGGTTATACCGCCGACACGGTCTCAAACGGCAAAGAGGCGATCGCAGCGCTTAGGGGTCATTCCTACGATATTATTTTGATGGATTGCCAAATGCCGGAGATGGACGGCTATGAAGCTGCGGAAACCATCCGTCGCGAATTCGACCGGCCGCCACGCATTATCGCCATGACCGCACACGCGCTGCGTGGCGATCGCGAAAAATGCCTGGCTGCGGGAATGGACGACTATCTTTCCAAGCCAATCATTGGAGAGGAATTGGAGGCAGCGTTAAAAAAATGGGCACCAACCGATAACACAAACGCGCCAGTCGATCTTCAGCGGCTCCGCGATGTTTGCGGCCACGCTCCCGACACCATGCGAAAGATCGCCGACCTCTATCTGGAACAAGGCGCGGAACTTTTACCGGCCATGGAAACGGCCATTCGCAACAACGATGCGAAAGATTTAGGCGCGATCGCGCACCGCTTTCGAGGCGCGAGCTTAAGCTGCGGAAGTAATTCAATTGTTCCCTTTCTAAACGAACTGGAGCAGATGGGTAATAGCGGCAACCTCGAGGCGGCGTCTGCGATATACGAAAAAGCCAGTTCGGAATTCGACCGCATCCGTTCGTTTTTCGAAAGCTACTTTCAAAATAGTGAACACACGCTCGAAAAGGAAGAAATGCTCGCCCGGGCCTGCTATCGTGGGACCGTTAGGCCGAGCGACGCAGCGGTCGGCCTGCGCGAGAAGGTCGTGACCTAGAGCGGAAATCTCAACTTCAAATCATCGATTTCGCCGGGCCTTCTCCAGCTCCTTCAACCGCGCTGCTAAGTTAGAATATAACTCGAGAATGCGTAATCCCACCTGGATACGCGCCAAAAGCTCATTCTTGTCGAACGGCTTGATCAGGTAATCATCCGCGCCCGCGTGCAATCCTTCCACTGGACGTGCGTCGAGCCTGTAGCTTCCGGCTGGTCCGGTTTTTTCAAATTAGAGATCTGCCGCGGAGGCAAAAATGGGATATCCTTTGTGTTCGACATCCGGTGCGTTCCGCGCTAAGGCAAAAACCTCCAACCTGTCAATCGAGGGAGCGACGCCATCAACCGCCATCGGAACTTTTGCCGCCGAATTGCGGCAGGGCGCGATTAAGCCTCAATGATCTTGTTACGAACGGCGTAGCGAATCAACGCACTAAACGATTTCAACCCCAGTTTTTTCATGATCGCGGCGCGATGCGTTTCCACCGTACGCACACTAATCCCCAGGATGATGGCAATTTCCTTACTGCTTTTACCCTCACCCAGAAGCTGCACGATTTCCCGCTCCCGATCGGTGATTCGGCTGTTTTCGGGAGTCCCTTCGAGGGCTTGTTTTCCCTGAATACACCGCGCGAAAACGATCTCCGAGATCCGCGATGTAAAGAAATGTTTGTGCTCGGAAAGTGCTTTGATCGCGTCGATTAAATGATCAGCCGCATCTGTTTTCATGATGTAGCTACGTGCTCCGGAGTCGAAGACATCGTGAACTAGCTTTTCCGTCTCCTGCGCCGTAAAAATCAGGATTTCGGTCTCAGGGGACTTCCTTTTGATCTGCCGTGCCGCATCGAGGCCGTTCAATTCGGGCATTGTGATATCCAGAATCACGATGTCCGGTTTTAGATCCGCAGTCAGTGCAACCGCATCTCGACCGTTATCGGCCTCGCCGACAATCTCCCATTCTGGGATCGTCGACAGAAGCGCACGCGTTCCTTGACGGACCACCTTATGATCGTCTGCGAGAAGAATCCGGACCGTCTTCACGACACAACAATTATAGCTTGTGGAGGTCTTAGGCTCATTATGCTTTCTGGAACCGAGCCACGCTCTGATTTTGAACGGCAGAAATCATTTTTTTGGAAGCGGTGCCAATTGCTTTGAAACGGCGCTTTCCAGCACGGTGAGCAGCTTCCTCGTATCGTACGGTTTGCATAAAAAATTCACGACCCCGAGCCCCTGAAGTTCGACCAGGCGAGGCTCGGTGTCCTGTCCGCTAGACGCGATGAAAATCATATCCGGTTTTATCCGCTTGAGTGCGCGAATTAGGGCAACCCCATCGATATACGGCATTATCAAATCGGTAAGAACAACGCTGATCGAATCCTTGTGTTGGGCAAAGATAGCCAATGCCTCGGGGCCATCGTTCGCTTCCAGTACGCAGTAGTTGTGCGTCTCCAGAGTCATCTTCGTAACGTGGCGAACGTTCATCTCGTCATCGACCAACAGAACTAATTCGCCATTTCCCTTGGTGACAGGCGGGGCCTCTTTCCGGCACGGAGCGACATCGGCTTGGACAGCAGGAAGGAAAACCGTAAAAGTCGTACCCCTGCCTTGTTCGCTGGAGACTGAAATAAAGCCGGCGTGACTCTTCACGATTCCTAATGAAGTGGACAACCCTAAGCCGGTGCCCTTGCCGGGATCCTTGGTGGTGAAGAATGGCTCGAAGATCTTCTCCACCAGCGCACGCGGTATCCCGACGCCGGTGTCGCTCACACGCAAAGTCGCATACGAGCCAGCCTTTGCGCCTGGCATCATTGCAGCAAAATTATCGTCCACCTCCACATTTTCTGCTGCTAAAATCAGGGAGCCGCCATTGCCCATAGCGTCCCGTGCATTCATAGAAAGATTCAGCAAAACCTGGTGCAGTTGAGTTGGATCACCGCTAATCGCCCAAGGATGCTCTGGGTATTTTCCTGTGACTTCGATCGTTTTGGGAAATGTTCTTTTCGCGATCTCGACCATTTCGTCAATGAGATGGCGCGGGTTAATTAGCACCCGCTCACCTTCGACGCCGCGCGCGAAAGTGAGTACTTGCTTAACAATGCTTGAGCCGCGTCGCGCGCTCTCCTCGATGAGTGAAATCATGGCCGCGGCATGTTCGCCCGTCCGATTGCAACGCAGTGATTCCGCACCCATCAAAATCGGACCAAGGACATTATTAAGATCGTGAGCTACGCCACCCGCCAGGGTACCAATGCTTTCAAGTCGCTGCGCGCGCAGCAGCTGCATTTCAAGTTTCTTTTGCTCAGTAATGTCCGTGTTGATGAGGAGCAGCGAGCGAGGTTCGCCAGCGGGATCGCGAATGAGGGTGGCGCGGCAGTCGACAACGATATCCCGGGCACCTTTCGTGACCTGCTTAAGTTCGCCATGAAATTCGCCGGTAGAGAGCAGAACTTTTAAAGGGGCGTCACGCTCGTTGGCATCGGCGTAGAGCAATTCCCAGCTTGGCTTGCCCAGCGCTTCGTTGGCGGTCCAGCCGTATAAGTGTTCCGCTCCTTTGTTCCAAAAGGTGATGCGATCATCTTGGAAGTGCCGGATGATGATCGCGTCCCGTGCATGATTGATGATGTCAGCTTGCTCTCGCAGGCGTTCCTCCACGCGCTTGCGCTGAGTAATGTCGCTTACAGTAACGATCGCCAGCACCGGTTCGTTGCTCCCATCGTGAACGAGAGTACCGCCATAGTTAAAAATACGCTCCCAATCCGCCCGAATATTTCTTACACGCAGTTCGAGATCGCGCAGATTTTCGCCACGAAGGATGCGAAACAGCGGCCACTCTTCCAGCGGAACGCGGGTGCCGCCCAAGGTCGAGAGTTCGAAGGTGTCAACGAGGTCGCTCTGGGATCGAAGACCTTCCTCCAACTTGGTATACCCATGAATCGTCAATGCGGCACGATTCCACTGCACCAATCCGCCCTTGAGATCGGAGACAATCACACCCTCGTCGAGGTTCTCGACGACAGTTTGCAAATGAGCCTCACTTGCACGTAACGCATCCTCCGCACTTTTACGCTCTACGATTTCCTGCTCGAGTTGGTGAGTAAGCGTCTCCAATTCCTCCACCTTTTCGGAGAGCTTGTCCGTAACAAGATGGAGATGTTCACGCTCGAAATCTGGTGTCGGAACAATCGCCGCCGATTTCGACTTCTCCCCCAGCGCTTCATCAACAATCTCGAGGACGGTATCGGGGTCCGTCGGTTTGACAATGATATGATTAACCCCACACGCCTTTGCCAATCTCCGTGATTCTTCTTCGATATAGCTGGCGGTATAAAAGATTACTTTCGTTTGCGCGTTTCTAGGATCCTGCCGCAACTGTTGGACAAACTCATAGCCATCCATCCTGGGCATGAGCACATCGGCGATAATCAGGTCCGGCTCTTCTTTGCCGATCAGCTTCAACGCTTCTTCTCCGCTGGAGGCTTCGACCAGGCGATAGTCGCGGTGCTCCAACGTCGCCATGAGCAGGGCCCGGTTGTCTTCGCGGTCGTCAACAATGACAACGGTCTTCATGGTCGACTTGAAGCGCTTCCGTTTCGACTACGATCGTTCTGCGGTTCTCCCGAGATGGGCCGATCGAGAAACGGTGTTTAATCTTGGTCGTTCTTTCTTTGGTTGCATTATGTGGTCGAAGCAGGACGCATTCCAAATTCAAATACGGCGTTGATGCCAACGCGTTTCCCGCATGGTCTTTCCCGCCGGTAGCCTCGCGCCTTTACCAGCCCCCACTCACGAACTCAATCTCGGGCGAAACTTGCAGCTCTTTTTTTTGGAAGTCTCGCTCGCGATCTCAAGCAGATCCTTGATGAGGAAAGGTGATGCAATTTGGCTGCGTCGCACAAAAATCAGCGGGCGCATCTTAGTTTCGCCATTTCACCTTCAAGGCAGTCGGGGCAAACGCCATGGCTGAATTCCGATCCGGTCTGTTGCTTAATGTAGGTTTCGAAACGCTGCCAGTAGTCCTCGGCGGTGTGTATTTTGTGACAATAGGCACAAATCGGGATCAATTGCTTGAGCTGGTGAACTTCTCCCGTAAACCAAAGAATTCGATCCGCGACGCGCAGTCGCATCCGAATAGCGATGGCGTCAAGCGGCTTCGTAAGGAAATCGTCAATGCCGGCTTCAGTGCCGAGGTCGTAGTTTTCCGCGCCGGTATTCACGGCGGTCAGAAGGATGAAATAAGTATACGGTGTGTTCGGACGCGCCCGCACTCGGTGACAAAACTCCAAGCCATCTATCCCCGGCATCATCCAATCGCTTACGACAACACGCACAGGAGCGCGATCGAACGTTTCCCACGCTTCGGTTCCAGTGCGCGTCACCACCACTTCGTGGCCCATGCGCTCGAGGGTTAACTGCAGGATTTGGGAGGCAACAGCGTCGTCTTCGGCGATGAGGATTTTCATCTCGCTGACGATCTGCGGCGCACCTTCGGCGCGCCATGACCCGCGGCGAGTTGCGATTCGTGACCACCCGCTTTGGTCGGAACGGCACTTTGCACGCTTGCGATTGGAAGTGGCTGCGGGCCTTCCTTAAACAACCAGGTGAGCGTTTTCAAGGCTAGCTCAACCAGCAGGAACGGTTTCGCGATGAAATCATTTCCTCCACTTAAAGTCGATTGCGCCCGACTTCCGAAATCAGAATGCGAAGTGACAAAAACGATCGGAGTAGTCCGATTAGGCTCCATCCCGCGGATCTTCACGCACAGCTCGAGACCGCTTTGCCCCGGCATCTCGACATCGAGAAAAATGAGGTCGAAATGTTCCCGCTCCAGGAGGCTTTGCGCGGCGAGCGGATCATCCAGGCTCTTGGCCTGAAGGGTGGCCCTTCCCAAGGCGGAGCAGATCGTTTCGCGCGAAATGACTTCGTCGTCCACTACTAGGATCTTTGACGACGTTATTACTTCGCCTTGAGAATTCGCGGCGCGATCGACTAAGGAAGCCAGTGTCTCAATAGAGTGCGCGACCGTTCGGACGACTGACGGCGTGATTTTTGCCGGCTCGGTGTACAATTCAACGAGCAAAGCCTCCAAAGCTGTACTCATCCGCGCAATCTTGGGGAAAGCAAGCGCGCTGGCGCCCCCCGCCAGCAAACGAAGCTGACGGTGCATCTGGAGAAGTGCAGTACGACGCAAATCTTCCCGCTCCGTCCTGGTGAAATTTTGATAACTGGCGCGCAGCTTCGCGAGTGTCTCGGGCCGGTTAATCGAAAGCTTCGACGCTAGCTTTTCCTGATTCGCCTCCGGTGTTCCAATCATGCCGCTAACGCCGACCCTGGAAGTCGCGCTCGCGCTCACTCCGAGCTCACGCAAAAGTTCGATCATTTGTTCCGGTGTACTGTCGATTTTTGCGACGAATTTCGTTGCCCCCTCTTCCACAGCGGCACGCGTCAAGTTGCCGAGATAAGAATTTGAAAAAACGATGATTGGTAAGGACTGCGTGGCGGATTCCGAACGAATATTCTTGATCAGCTCGACCACGTTTATTCCGGGCAGGCACAGGTCGAGGATCAGAACGTCAAAAACCTCTTTCTTCAGGATCTGCAATGTACTGTCAAAGTCGCGAGTGACCTCAACCTTGAATCCCTGCGCCTCGAGTTTTTCCCGGTAGATCTGAGTGGCAAAGGGATCGTCATCCAGGATCAGGATCGATTTCTTTTTGGAAGGCGTGAAAATTCTTTTCATCGGTTATGAATTGGAGGTCGGCAATGTTTGGACAGGTTGCGTGAAGGCGCTCCGGACGCGGGGAACTTTCTGGCGAATATCGGTAAGCAACGCGTGTGCCCCGGGAGGTCGCCTGCGTGGGCGAGTCGTTCCACTTGGCCCAACGGTCGGGTAAACGCTTCAGCTCCCCAACAGAGACCCGACTGGGAAAGCTGCGAATCACAATTTGTTACCCTCGCCATTGATTTTTGCCTAAGGCGAGCATTTACGGGGCCACCGGGAACAACTGACTGCGGCATCGACCTGCTGCCGCACCGAGAGGACGGGTTTCGCTAAAAGCCGCACCGAAATATTTCTCTCGGGCACATTCAGTTACGCAGAAGACAGCCTCTTTCCACCCAACGTCGGTTTCTCGACAAAGTGAACAAGAGGAAGTTTACCGCAACGGTACACTTTGTGCATTGTGAGTCGGCTTCCAAGGGCTCGAAATGGATATCCTCGTCGCAGATGACGACCGTACTGCCAGATTTTTGCTCAGCTCTACCCTGATCGAATTGGGACACAGCGTCACCGAAGCCACAAATGGGTGTGAAGCGTGGGAGGCTTGGAAACGCGAGCACCA
>QHQU01000252.1 GCA_003219925.1 Verrucomicrobiota bacterium | reverse complement strand
AAAAAGAAGGGTTTTTCGTTCCCGCGATTCGTTATCCGAGCGTAGCGCGTGGCACCGCTCGCCTCCGGATCACCCTCACTGCCGTGCACGCCGACTCGCAAATCCGCGCCCTGGTGGATTCGATTAGAAGATTGCAGCGATCGTCAGGGCGTCATTGACGCCGCCGAATACCGCAAAAGCGGGGAAGGGACAAGGCCGGGGTTGCGAGTGGGGTCCCGGGCGGGGCCGGGTGCAACGTCTTCCGGACCTTCCGCTGGGGGCATTGGTTCGTCGGTATTAAGAACGGCGAGGCGGTCCGCCAGGGCCGGCTTCATCGAAGCCGTCGGCGTGATGGTGGTTGTCTCGCAAGCCGCGAGAAACGCGAGCGCAAACAAGCCGATGATACGTTTCATGATCAAAATGGAAATACCGCCCGGCAGGTTGCTATCATTACCATCTTCTAATCGCATCTGGCAAGGTTTTGTGCCGCTGGCTCCGCGGCTCGACGGAGTCTCGCCCTCCCAATACGTTCTCGCGAAGATTTCATCGGTAGGCGACGCTCTGCGGAGCCGCCAAGCAAGCGCGATCCTTCTCTTATAAGAAGCGCTCAATGATCGGGCCGAGCTTCTTGATCGTTGCTGCCGGCCACAGCTTTCGGTCCGTGATAATTGCGCTGTCGAGAGCGTGATGCTCCGGCCAATTTGCTTCGCGCGGAATTTCCGGAACCACGCGTCCCAAAGCCTTCTTTGCCGTTTCGGCGTTGGCGAGCAAATGACCAATGACGGTTTGCACCGAGACCGCTTCTTCTTCCACCTTCCAGCAATCGTAATCCGTGATCATTGCCATTGTCGCCAGCGCGATCTCAGCTTCGCGTGCCAATTTCGCTTCCGGCAAGTTAGTCATCCCGATCACATCAAACCCGTTGCGGCGATTGAATTCCGATTCCGCCCGAGTGGAAAACGCGGGGCCATCCATGTTGACGTAAGTGCCGCCGTTATGAACGGAGGCACCGCTCGCTCGCGCCGCTTTCGCCAACAACTCGCGGAGCTTAGGCGAAATCGGGTCAGCGAAGGAAACGTGGGCGCCGATGCCCTCGCCGAAAAAGGTGTGGCAGGCGCGCTGACTCGTCCGATCAAAAAACTGCGATGGCAGCAGAATGTCGCGCGGCGCGTATTTTTCCTGCAAACTTCCGACCGCCGTCACGCAAATGATCCAGCGGACATTGAGGGAACGAAGCGCATAAATATTCGCCCGATGATTCAATTCATGCGGCAAAATCCGGTGTCCGCGTCCGTGTCGCGGCAAAAAGTAAACGCTGCGGCCGAACATTGTTCCGCCGACGATCGAATCGGAGGGCGCGCCGAAAGGCGTCTCGATTTGGTGTTCGGCCAGGCTAGAAAAACCTTCCAGATGATAGAGGCCACTGCCGCCGATAATTCCGATGGCCGGCTCATTCATGGGCGAAGGTTATTGAAACGGAAGCGCGGCAAGAATGGGAAGCTAATTGTCATGCGCGCATACCCGTTTTCCGGCCGGTTCGCGAATCCACCCTTAATGGCGTAGCGCATCCGCCGCCCCTGTGTATCGTTCGCGAGCCGTGCCGAAATTCTTCATCAAGACCTACGGCTGCCAGATGAACGAGCGCGATTCCGAGCAGGTCGCGCATTCGCTCGTTGCCCGCGGCTACGAGCGGGTCAGTTGCGAGACGGAGGCCGATGTTGTTCTCTTCAATACCTGCAGCGTGCGCGACATGGCCGAGCAAAAGGCGCTTGGCAAGATGGGAATGCTCGGCCGCATGGCGAAGAGCCGGCCGGAAACCGTTTTTGGGTTTCTCGGCTGCATGGCGCAGGCGCGGGGGGCGGAGCTGTTGAAACAAATCCCGCACCTCGATCTTGTGGTTGGCACCCAAAAATTTCATCGCGTGGGCGATTACGTCGATGACCTGGTCGCGCGAAAACGCGCTACTCTAGTCACGGTCGCCGAGCGCAGCCTGAATCGAATGGACGATCTGCGTTTTTCCATTGTCGATGTGGAAGAAGAAATCGGTTCGCAATCGACCATTCGAGATCAATCTCTCGCGCCGAAACAAGCGACGGCGTTCGTCTCGATCATGCAAGGATGCAACATGCATTGCACCTTTTGCATCGTGCCGTGGACGCGCGGTGCCGAGCGCAGCCGCACCATTGCCGAAATCGTCTCCGAAGTTCGCGCGCTCGTCGCCGATGGAGTCAAGGAAGTAACCCTTCTCGGCCAAATCGTGAATTTGTATGGCCGCCACGAATTTCCCGCTGTCGCCGCGGTCGCCGGCCGCGGCCCAAGCACAGGCCCCTTCGTGCAATTGCTCGAAGCGGTTAGTGCAGTCGACGGTCTTGAGCGTTTGCGGTTTACCTCACCGCACCCAATCGGTTTTCGCGATGACCTGATCGACGCAATGTCGCGGCTTCCAAAACTCGCCGAGCATGTGCACCTGCCACTGCAATCGGGCTCAAATCGAATTCTCAAAGCGATGCACCGTATTTACACCGCGGAGAAATATGCGCAGCTG